>DASUSU010000189.1:0-2327 GCA_036374915.1 Acidimicrobiia bacterium
TTGGAGGCGCGGCGTCGCATCGGGCGGGGCCAGCGGTGCGAGGTGAACCTCCACGACACCGGTCTCCATCTCCTCGCCAACGTGGCAGCGAACCATCTGGTCTCCGGGGAAGAGCCGGGCCGCTACGGGAACGGTCACCCCAACATCGTCCCCTATCGCACTTATCCGGCCGCCGACGGCGATCTGGCCCTGGCCGTGGGCAACGACCGCCAGTTCGCCATGCTCGCCGCCGAGGTGGGTCATCCCGAGTGGGCCGACGACCCTCGCTTCGCCACCAATCCGGAGCGGGTCAGGCATCGCGAGCTGGTCGATTCGATGGTGGCCGAGGTGATCGTGACCAGGACCCGGGCGGAGTGGGTCGAGGTCTTCGATCGCGTCGGCATCCCGTCCGGTCCGATCAACCGGGTGAGCGAGGCCCTGTCAAGCGCGCAGACGACGGCGCGGGGGATGGTGGTCGAGATGGAGCACCCGGTGGCCGGACCGCTCCGGATGCTCGGTCTGCCCATCGAGCTGTCGAAGACCCCGGCCTCGATCCGGCACGAGCCGCCTGCCCTGGGAGTCGACACCGATGTGGTGCTGGGTGAGCTGGGTTATTCGCCGGAGGAGATCGCCGGGCTGCGAGCATCCGGGGTGGTCTGAGCTCACGCGCCACGCGGTGCGGATCTCCAAGGTGGATGCTCCTAACAACTCCCAGCGTGTCGCGCCGTACTCCAAAAAAAGACCTGACTCCCGGCGACAAGGGTATGGAATCTGTCTCGGGCGGGTTGTAGGGTCGAACATATGTTCGTGGGGGAGCTGCTCGAGATGGTAAGCCCCGACCTCGTGGAGATCGGCGAGATCGCCCCGGGTGCGGAGCTGATGCGGCTGCTGGTCGGAGTGGACCGGGACTCGCTGTCCGACTTCGACCGGGTCGAGGTCTTGAAGGCCCGGGCCCGCTTGAGAGCGCACCTCGACGCCGAGTTGCTGGCGGACATGGCCGGGATCCTCGACGCCGAGATGGGGAGGTTGGGCGCCGACCTGGACTGGGGCGACGTTCACGATGTGGCCGCGGCGGAGATCGGCGCAGCCCTGTGCTGGACCCGCCGAGCTTCGGAACGTCAACTGGGTCTCGCCTCCTCCCTTCTCTCCGACTTCCGGCCGGTGTGGGAAATGCTCCGGGCAGGGTTGATCGACCTCCCGAGGGCCCGGGTCATCGTGGAGCACACTCTCCATCTCGAGGACGAGGTCAGAGACCGGGTGGTCGCGATCGCGCTGGAGAAGGCACCGGAGCAGACGACAGGATTGCTGGCGGCCCGCATCCGCCGTCAGGCACTCTGGGTCGCCCCCGACAACGCCAAGAAGCGGTACGAGGAAGGCTTGGAAGAACGACGGCTGGTGTCGGAGGCCAATCCTGACGGGACCGCCAACCTCTGTGGGTACCAGCTACCCGCCGAGAGATCCCAGGCTGCCGCCCGACGGATCAATCGGCTCGCCCACCAGTTGAAGGCAGCCGGCGACCTTCGGACCCTCGACCAGATCCGCGCCGACCTCCTGCTCGACCTCCTCAACGGGACCGGAATGCAGACTTCGGGCACGGACCGGGGAATCGTCGACATTCAGGTCGAATTGACCACCCTCCTCGAATTGGACGACAAACCAGGCGAACTGCCCGGATGGGGACCGGTCATCTCCGACATCGCCCGCCAGGTCACCGAGGAGCAGATCGGATCCGAGTGGCGCTACACGGTCACCGACGAGCACGGGAACCCGATCTCGGTCGGGACCACGCGCCGTCGACCCACCGTCAGTCAGAAGCGACTGGCCCAGATCCTCAACCCGACCTGTGTCTTCCCCGGCTGCCGGATGCCCTCGACCGGCTGTGACCTCGACCACAATCAGCCCTGGAGCCAGAACGGGCCGACCCGAGACGACAACCTCGGCCCGCTCTGCCGACACCATCACGTGATCCGCCACCACGGCTGGACCATCGTCCAAACCCGGCCGGGCAGCTATCAGCTCACCAGCCCGCTCGGCCACACCTACACCAGCCAGCCCCGAGCCCCATGACCGGCGACACGACCGGGGCATACGATCCATAGAACAGGTCGGGACGAAAGAGAATCAGGATGTCTTTCCAACTGAGCATGGTGGGCTTGATCGTCCACGACATGAGCGCCGCCCTCCAGTTCTATAGAAGACTCGGCCTCGACATACCGCAAGGAGCCGAGGGCGAGCCGTTCGTCCAGTTGCAGATGGAGAGCGGGGTCACCATCTTCTGGGACACGTTCTTCGCCAAGCGCCACTATCCCGACATGGAACCGCCCGCGGGAGGCTCCCGGGTCATGCTC
>DASUSU010000190.1:0-18683 GCA_036374915.1 Acidimicrobiia bacterium
CGACACCGGTGTCCTCGACCTCGACTAATGAGCATGACCCTCTGGCTCATAGCTCATAGCTCGTAGCTCGTAGCTCGTAGCTACTTACCGAAGCGGCGTTCCCTCGTGGTGAAGTCGCGCAGGGCGCGGAGGAAGTCGACCCGGCGAAAGGCGGGCCAGTTGACGTCGACGAAGACGAACTCTGCGTATGCCGACTGCCAGAGAAGGAACCCGGAAAGACGTGACTCGCCGGAGGTGCGGATGAGGAGGTCCGGATCGGGGAGATCGGCCGAGTACATGTGGGAGGCGAGGGCGTCGGCATCGATGTGCGACCCGATCTCGTCGGGGGGGACACCGTCGGCAACCAGCTTGGAGACCAGGTCCTTGGCCGCATCGACGATCTCCTGGCGACCCCCGTAGCCCATGGCGATGTTGAGACGGCGAGAGCCCCAGGGTTGTGCCTCTTCCGCCGCCTTGGCTGCCGAGACCAGTTGGTCGGGGAGGAGGTCGAGACTGCCTATGAACCTGATCCCCATGTCGTAGTCGGCGCACAGTTCGGGAAGCCGACCGAACAACTCGACCAGGACCTCGAAGTACGGATAGAGCTCGTCGGCGGGTCGGGACAGGTTCTCCCTGGACAGAACCCAGGCGGTGACCGCCGGGATCTCCAGCTCGTCGGCCCAACCGAGGAACTCCTCGAAACGCCGCATTCCCACCCGATAGCTGTCGGTGTAGGTGGGGAGCCGCTCCTCACGGGCGTGACGACGATGGCCGTCGAGGACGATTCCGATGTGGCGAGGCAGACGGTCCCGATCGAGACCGTTGACGAGATTTCGCTCGTAGAGGCGGTAAAGGACACCAAGAGCCATGGTGGGTCGCTCACATGGTACCGGTCTCACCGGCGACGACCCGACTTGGCTCTGGGTCATTCGACCTTTCTCACTTGCACGCGGCTGCCGATACTCTCATCAGGAATGGACCGGCTCACATTTGGCAAGATGCAGAACCCGATTCGCGGGTTCCTCCACGGGTCGGCTGCGGTCGCCACCGCCATCGGTCTCGCCGTCCTCCTGGATCGTTCCGAGGGTCGGGCCCGGGCGATGGTCGGCGCCCTCATCTTCGGCGGCGCCCTCCTCGTGATGTACGTCATCTCCTCGCTCTACCACTCGGTTCCATGGCAGCCGGCGTGGAAGACCAGGTTTCAGAAGCTCGACCATTCGATGATCTTCCTCGTGGTCGCCGGGACCTTCACCCCGATCGCGATCGCGTCACTCGAGGGGACCACCCTCCTCCTCGCCCTCGGTGTGGTCTGGGGCATCGCCGTCACCGGGATCCTGCTCAAGGCCCTGATGCCCGATGTCCGCACCTCGCTCTCGGTCACCCTGCAGATGGTCATGGGCTGGTCGGCCCTGATCTGGGTGCCATGGATCTGGCGGGAATTGGGCCCGGGAGCGATCGCCCTGATCGTGTTGGGCGGGGCCTGCTACACGATCGGCACGGTGTTCTACGCGGTCAGGTGGCCCAAGCTCTTCCCGAGGACCTTCTCCCACCACGAGCTGTTCCACGTCCTCGTGATCGCCGGGAGCAGCTTTCATTTCTTCGCCATCCTGCTCTACGCCATCCCGGCGATGAGCTGAGGAGTCGGTTCCGGCTCAACCGGCAGGCAGCACCGAGGTCTCGGCGCACAGCGCTTCCACCTCGTCGATTCGGGAGGGGACCGCCGATGACAGGTTCTCGTGGCCGTCGTCGGTGATCAGGACATCGTCCTCGATACGGATTCCGATGCCGAGGTACTCCGCCGGCACGGTGTGGGTGATCTTCTCCGCCGCTTCGCGCGCCTCGGCTTCCTTGGCCATCGCCGCCGCCCGCCCTTCCAGGATCCTGCGTTGGTTCCACTCGTCCTGGTCGTACTCGAGCAGGGTCAGGGTGATCTCGCCCTTCTCCGGCGAGATGTAGAGCCCCGGCTCCACCGTGAACGTCATCCCTGGCTCCAACTTCCTCGGTGTGCCCTGGATCCGGTAGGTGCCCATGTCGTGGACGTCGAGACCCAGCCAATGGCTGGTGCCATGGAAGTAGAACTGGTTGTAGTGGTGCATCGACAACGACGAGTCGACATCTCTCGGGAGCAGCCCCAACTCCACCATCCCCTCGGTCAGCACCCGGGTGGCGGCGTCGTGGATAGCCCGCAGACTCGACCCCGGGGCCGACATGTCGAGACCTTTGAGGAAGGCGCCGTGAACCACCTCGTACAGGGCGCGCTGAGGGCCGGTGAATCTCCCATTGGCGGGAAAGGTCCGGGAGATGTCCGATGAATAGCCGTCGACCTCGGCGGCGCCGTCGATGAGGATCAGGTCTCCGTCGCCGATCAGGCGGTCGTTCTCGACATAGTGGAGAACACAGGCGTTGGCCCCGGAGGCGACGATCGATTGGTATCCGTTGTGGCGGGAGCCCGCCTGGCGCCAGAAGTACTCGAGGGCGGCCTGGACCTGGTACTCGTAGAGACCGGGGGCGGCGAATCTCATCGCCTCGGCATGGCCCCGGGCGGAGAGGGCGCAGGCCCGACGCATACTCTCCACCTCCTCCTCGGACTTGATCAGACGCATCTCGGAGAGAAGGACCGATATGTCCCTGACCGCCGACGGGACCGATCCCCCGTACCGCTCGCGATGGCTCCGAGCCCGGGCGATGATCCCGCTGACCCGGTCGTCGTGATGCGCGTCACCGCTGCGGTACCAGAGGGCCTCCCGTCCGATCATGAGCCGGGTCAGCACCTCGTCCAACTCGCCTATCTCGTAGGCGGCATCCGCTCCGAACATCTCCGTGGCCCTCTCCGCACCCACCCGATAGCCGTTCCAGGCCTCCATCTCCGGGTCGCGGGGTCGGACGAACAACGTGTAGTCGCCCTCGCTGTGGCCCGGGGTGAAGACCGCCACGGCCTCGGGCTCGTGAAAACCGGTCAGGTACCAGAAGTTCGGGTCCTGGTGGAAGTCGAACTCGGTGTCGTTGCTCCGGGTGACCTCCACCGCGGCGGGGACGATGGCGATTGCATCCTCCCCGATCTCGTCGGCGAGACGACGACGTCGCTGGGCGAACTGGTCGGTCATGCCTCGAACGGTACCGCGGTCACCATCTTCCATGGGCATGGCGAGAGGGGTCAGCGACGGGGCTGCCCGGTTACTGGGACGGGGCGTGCTCCAGGTCGACGATCAGCGGGAAATGGTCCGAGCCGAGGACCGGCCCGAGACGACGGTCGCGAACCCTGAGCTGGTCGCTGTGGAGGAGATGGTCGATCGGAACCCGGAGCAGGAAGAACGTGTCGGCAGGGAAGCTGGCCTGGAGACCGAAGCCGAGCTGAGAGTTGCGCAAGGTTCCGGCGCCCGCCAGCCGGCGGAAGGGCCACGACCAGGGGGATGCGTTGAGGTCGCCGACCACCAGAAATGCGCCCTCCTGTTCCGAGGCCCAGTCGGCGGCGAAGCCGAGTTGGGCGTCGCGGAGTGCGGCTCTCTCCGCGGTGGTGGGGGCGAGCGGATGGCTGGAGAGGATATGCACCGGCACCGGCCAGTCATCGGGCTGGTAGGTCAGGGCGATGGCGCGGGCAGCGCCCTCGGCGAACCCGTAGGAGACTGCCTCGACCGGGTCGCGTGTCAGGACGAGCGTCCCGAAGATCAGCTGCTCGGATCGTCCCCGCACGATCTCGTAGTCGAGCCCGGCCGACTCCATCGCCACCTCCCAGGGCCGGCTCGCCTCATGGAGCAGCACCACGTCGGGCTCCGCCGCTCCGATGTACTCGATGACCTCGTTGTAACTCTCGTTGGTCGAGAGCAGGTTGAGACTCATCACCCGGAGGTCGGGGGCGCCGGCAACAGGCTCGCCCGGCGAGCCGACATAGAGGGGAGCAACGAACAGCAGGTTGACCAGTGCCACGGCCAGGATGCCCAGCCCGGTGCGTCGCCAGCGTGAGGCGGCTATCGCCAGTCCGGCCACGAGCAGGACAACCACGTACTGGGCCCGGAAGTTGGCCAGTACGTCGAGCCACCAGACCCACTGCCCGGCGAACGAGGCGAGGCTGAGCGCGGCAAGCAGGAGGGTGGGGATCACCAGGAAGATCACGGGCCCAGGTTAGAAAGGGCGGGCTCAGAGTGAGCCGAGCCAGGATGCGATGGCGACGCCGATCTGCTCGCCCGAGTCCTCCTGCACGAAATGCAGGCCGCGGATGGTCACCTCCTGCTGATTGGCCCATCGCCGGCAGACCTCTCGCTGACGTCCCACCAGGATCGACCCCGGATCCGCGTTGACGAAGAGCTTGGGCACCTGCTCGCCTTCCAACCAACTCTCATTCGCCGCGACGATTGCGGTCACGTTGGCCGGCTCCCCGTCGAGGGGGATCTCCCGGGGCCAGGTGAGAGTCGGGCGTCTCGACTCGCCCACCTCCCGAAACGGCTTGCGGTAGACATCGAGCACGGCTTCAGGCATCGGGTCGAGGACCGAGGCGGGGAGGAGGCGCTCCACGAAGAGGTTCTTCTCCAGCACCATCTCCTCACCGGCTTCGGAGCGCAGCCCCTCGAACATCCGGCGAGCCGCCTCGGGCCAATCCGACCATGACAGCGGGGTCACGATCGTCTCCATGTAGGCCACGGCCCGCACCGACTCCGGGTGACGGCGGCCCCAGTCGAAGAGGAGCGGGCCACCCCAGTCGTGACCGATCAGAGTCACGTTCTCCTCGATCCCCAGCCCGTCGAGGAACGCCTCCAGATACGCCTGGTGGTCGAGGAAGGTATAGGTGTGCGGGCCGCGGAACACCTTGGCCGAGTCGCCCATGCCGATCAGGTCCGGTGCGATGCAACGGCCGACCTCCGACACCGCCGGTATGACCTTTCTCCACAGATACGAAGAGGTGGGGTTGCCGTGGAGGAGGACGATCGGGTCTCCCCTGCCATGCTCGACGTAAGCCATCGGGACCCCGAGCACCTCACGCCGGCGCTTCCTGAGCGGGTCGAACCGGCGCAGCATCAAGTAGGTGGCTCCGCCACCAGCCTGCGCAGGTCGGCCACCTGGATGTGAACCGACTCCGGGCTGCCCCCGCCGGGACTGTGGCGCCGCACGACCGAGGCGGCCGGGTCGATCAGCTCGAGGTCGACCTGATCGAACCTGTCGTGGGCGGCGCTCAGGTCGGCGATCGTCGCATCGGCCAGCGATCGGCCCTCCCCTTCCAGACTCAGGACCAGCTTGCCGACCGCACCATGGGCCTCACGGAATGGGACACCCCGCCCCACCAGGGCCTCGGCCAGATCGAGGCTGGCCGTCTCCAGCAACGGGTCGACCGGGAGGAACTCGGTGTTGGCCAGCATCTCGGAGATGGCATGGAGCGACCCGGCCAGCACATCGTCGGCGTCGAAGACCAACCGCTTGTCTTCCTGCAGGTCGCGGTTGTAGCTGAGCGGGAGGCCTTTCTGAAGGGTCATGATCGCAACGAGCAAGCCGGCCACCCGGGCCGTCCTGCCCCGGATCAGCTCGGCGATGTCCGGATTCCGCTTCTGGGGAAGGGCGGACGATCCGGTGGTCACGGTGTCACCCAGCCTGATCCGGCCGAACTCGGGGGTAGCCCACAAGACGATCTCTTCGGCGAGGCGGGAGAGATGAACCATGGCTTGTGAGCAGCAGAAGACGAACTCGGCGAGATGGTCCCGGGAGCCGACCGCGTCGAGCGAGTTGTCGAACACCGCGGCCATCCCCAAGGCTCGCGCCGTCGATTCGGGGTCGATCGGAAGTGAGGTCCCGGCCGAGGCGCCGGCACCGAGCGGAGACACATCGATCCGGCGCCGCGCCCCGGCGAAGCGCTCCGCATCGCGCAGTGCCATCCATGCGTATGCCATCAGGTGATGCCCGAGCGTGGTCGGCTGCGCCTGCTGGAGATGGGTGTAGGAGGGCACCACGGTGGCGGCATGAGCCTCGGCCAGGTCGGCCAGGGTCGAGGCGTATCGGTGGAGCTGATCGATGCGGTCGGTGGCGGAGCGCCGCGTGTAGAGCCGCATGTCGAGGGCGACCTGGTCGTTGCGAGAGCGGGCAGTGTGCAGCTTTCCCGCCACATCCCCGATCAGCTCGTAGAGCCTTCGCTCCACCGCGCTGTGCACGTCCTCGTCGGCATCGCTGAACTCGAAGCTCTTGGCGGCCGCCTCGATCTTGATAGTGCCCAGCCCGTCGAGCAGCGCAGTCGTCTCGTTGCTGGCGAGGATCCCGGTCTCCCCCAGCATGGTGACATGGGCGATCGAGCCGTCGACGTCGTCGAGGAGGAGACGCCGGTCGGCGTCGTCGGTCGTGTAGTCCCACAGGGTCTCGCCGGGAAGCGAGTCGAACCGCCCTCCCCAGAGAGTCACATCTCCTCCCCGCCCCCATAACCCCTGATCCGTAGAGCGTTGAGGGAGATGAAGCCTTCGGCGTCGGCATGGCGAAACACGTCGTCTGCCTCGAACGTGGCCGAGTTCGGGTCGTGGAGGCTGTTGGGGGACCGTCGCCCGGTCACGGCGGCGCCACCCTTGTACAGCTCCAGCCTGGCTTCGCCGTTGACCGGCATCTGGATGTGGTCGACCAGGCTCTGCAGGGCAGTCCGTTCCGGGCTGAACCAGAACCCGTTGTAGACGATCTCGGCGTAGCGGGTTATCAGGCTGTCACGGAGATGGAGCACCTCGCGATCGAGGGTGATCGACTCCACGGCGCGGTGGGCGAGATGGAGCAGGGTCCCCCCCGGCGTCTCGTACACCCCGCGGCTCTTGATCCCGACGAACCGGTTCTCGACCAGGTCCACCCTCCCCACGCCGTGCCGGCCGGCGATGGCATTGGCCGCGTCGAGCAGCTCGACCGGGTCGAGCGTCTCTCCGTTGATGCTGACCGGGTTCCCCTCGGCGAAGCCGACCACCACTTCCTCGGGCTGTTCGGGAGCGTCCACCGGGTCGACGGTGAGCCGGAACATCTTCGAGGGTGGGGGCGCCCATGGATCCTCGAGGACTCCGCCCTCATAGGAGATGTGGAAGAGATTGGCGTCGATGGAGAAAGGGTCCGCCTGGGTCACCGGGACCGCGATCCCGCGTTGGGCCGCGTACTCGATCAACTCGGCGCGCCCCCCCAGATCCCACTCTCTCCATGGGGCGATGACCTGCAGGTCCGGCGCCAACGCGGCGATGGAGAGCTCGAAGCGAACCTGGTCGTTGCCCTTGCCGGTGGCGCCGTGAGCGATGGCATCGGCGCCGAAGGCCCGGGCCGTGCGGACCAGGCCCTCGCTGATGATCGGGCGTGCCAGAGACGTGCCGAGCAGATAGTGGCCCTCGTAGATCGCAGCCGCCCTGAGCGCGGGGAAGACGGCGCCTGCCACGAACCGGTGTCGCAGATCCTCGACTATCGCCTCGGACGCCCCGGTGGCCAGGGCCTTGACCTTGGCCTCGCCGACCTCGTCGCCCTGGCCGACATCAGCGGTGTAGGCGATCACCTCGGCGTCGCGCTCCTCGCGCAGCCAGGCGAGAATCACCGAGGTGTCGAGACCCCCGGAATAGGCAAGAACGACCTTCACTCACTCCTCCTCGTCCGGTGGTGGGCCAGGATCGGGGATCCCCTGGGCGATGGCCCACTGACGAACCATGGCGAAAGCCTCGCCCTTGGTGTACGGCCCTTCCTCGATCCTTCTCTCCAGCATCAGACCCATGATGTCACCGATCCGGGGACCCGGCCCAATCCCGAGGTATCCCATGACCTGATGGCCGTCGATCGGAGCCCGCATCCGGGAGATCTCCTCTTTCGCACCCAGCTCGGCGATCCGTTTCTCCAACTCGTCGATCTGGTTCTGGATCGCCCGTTGCCGGCGTGGGTTGGCGGTGGTCACGTCGCATCTGACCAACTCGTTGAGACGGTCGAGCAGGGGCCCGGCGTCGCGGACGTACCGTCGGACCGCAGCGTCGGTCCACCCCATTTTGAGTGTGTGCGGGCGAAGATGGAGGAAGACCAGCTTGGAGACGTCGTCGACGACTTCTTTCGGGTAGCGGAGAGCCTTCATCCGGCGTCGGGTCATCCTCGCCCCGACCACCTCGTGATGGTGGAACGACACGCCGTCGGGGCCGAACTGACGGGTGTCGGGCTTGCCGATGTCGTGGAACAGCGCGGCCAGGCGCAGCACCAGGTCGGGCGACGCCTTGTCCACCACGGCCAGGGTGTGGGCCAGCACGTCCTTGTGCCGCTGATGCGGGTCCTGTTCCATGGCAAGGGCAGGCAACTCGGGGAGGAAGTGGGTGCTGAGCCCGGTGGCGACGACCCGGGCCAGGGCCTTGCCCGGCGCGGGGGCCACGATCAGCTTGGACAGCTCGTCCCTGATCCTCTCCGCCGAGATGATCTCCAAACGGTCCCCCATCTGCGAGACCGCCTCGACCGCACCGGGGTCAGGCTTGAACCCGAGTGTCGCCTGGAATCGGAACAGGCGAAGCATGCGGAGCGGGTCCTCGGAGAAGGAGACGGTCGGGTCGAGCGGAGTCCTCAGCACCTTCGCCGCCAGGTCGGCGAGACCGTGGTGGGGGTCGATCGGCTCCATGTCCATCAGGGACAGCGCGATGGCGTTGACAGTGAAATCACGTCGGGAGAGATCGGTCTCGATGTCTTCGGAGAAGGTGACGTGGGGCTTGCGCGAGTCGTCCCGATAGACCTCGTCGCGAAACGTCGTCACTTCGACCGTGAGCCCGTCCTTTCGGGCCGCCACCGTGCCGAAGGTCGCCCCCACCGTGTACATCACGTCCGCCCATGGCCCGAGGAGCTCGGCGATGCGCTCGGGTCGGGCATCGGTGGCGAAGTCGAAGTCCTCGACCCGACGTTGGAGAAAGGCGTCGCGGACCGACCCACCGACCAGGAACAGCTTGTGACCTGCGGCGGAGAACACCTCGGCGAGCTGGGCCGGGGGAAGATCCGGTGAGACCAGGAATCGAAGTCGCTCGGGGATCACCCGGCGAGATTAAGCCATAGGCCCGAGCCACAAGCCCCAAGCCATGAGCCTTAGGCCAGACCCTTCTGGCCTAAGGCCTGAGGCTCTATATCTGAATCCCGGCTTCCATCGCCTTGGCCCGCATGTCGTGGACGTTCCTGGCGAACGGAATGGCCTCGGGCAGCTCCACCGCCCTGTCCACCACCAGCTTGAGCAGTGCTGCGTCCATGGTCTGCATCCCGAAGAACTCGCTCTCCTTGATGATCTCGACCAGCGTCGAGGATCCGGCGCCGCCGATGATCCACTCCTGGACTCTCTCGTTGTTGGTCATCAACTCGCAGGCGAGCGACTTCCCGTTGCTCTGGCTGTCGAGGAGACGCTGGCTGATGATGCCGAGGAGCTGGGTGGCCAGCTGGCCGCGTACGACCCGGTGCTGGGTCTCGGGAAACAGGGACACGATGCGGTCGATGGTGTCGGCAGGATCAGTGGTCCGCATCGAGGAGATCACCAGGTGCCCGGTCTCGGCGGCGGCGATGGCGGCGCGAGCGGTCTCGACGTCGTTGATCTCGGAGATCATCAACACATCGGAGTCGTGGCGCATCGCGCTTCTGATCGCATCGGCAGCCGTCGGGGTGTCGACCCCGACCTCACGTTGCACGACCACGCTCCTCTTGTCGGGGTGAAGCACCTCGATCGGGTCTTCGACGGTGAGGATGGAGACCCCTCGGTTGGCGTTGATCCAGTCGAGCAACGACGCCATCGTGGCGGTCTTCCCCGACCCCGACGGGCCGGTGATCAGCAGCAATCCTGAGTCGGCTTTGGCCAGCTTCTCGACCACACGGGGCAACCCGAGCTCGGCGAAGGTCCTCGCCCCGGGGACCACGCGACGAAGCACGACCGACACCGAGCCACGTTGCCGGAAGGCGGTGGCGCGGAATCGCCCGGTGTCGGGACGACCGAAGGCGAAGTCGGCGGTTCCGGTCTCTTTGAAGTCCTGGGCCGCGCGAGCGGTGAGCAGCGTCTCGGCGAACGACTGGGTGTCGGCCGGGGTCAAGTCGGCGAACCCTTCGAGCCGCTCCAGCTCCCCACCGATCCTCGCCACGGGAGGCGATCCGACCTTGAGGTGCAGGTCCGAGGCCCCCGCCGAGACAGCCTGGCGGAGAAGCCCTTCGATGTTGATGTCCATGTTCCTTCCCGATAGTCCCTGAGAAGTGGTTATCGGCGTCGGATCCTCATGTATTGAAGGAGTTCTCAGACATTCCAGTGACGGGAGACCGGGCCGCGGGCTTGGTCGAGGGCGGCGGCCGCCCCCGGCACCGAGCGGAGCGGAGGGCCAAAGGCCTCCTCGCCGGCCATGCCCTGAACCGTGGCCCGGGCGGAGTGACGGAGACCGTCCAGGTCGTACCCGCCCTCCAGTGCGAACACGGTCCGCTCCGGCCGGTGGACGCGGGCCAAGCGCGAGGCCATCCATCCGAAGTCGGCGTCGAGGAGATCGAAGTCGGCCAGAGGATCCTCCGTGTGGGCGTCGTATCCGGCGCTGACCAGCACCCAGTCCGGGTCGAACTGACCCAACACCGGCAGGAGCAGCTCTTCCCAGGCGGCCCGGTACACGTCGCCGGCAGTGCCCGCGGGGAGGGGCACGTTGACGGTGGTCCCCTTGGCTCCGATCTCGATGTCCTCGACGAAGCCTTCGTAGGGGTAGAACGGGCTCTGGTGAATCGACAGGTAGATGATCCCGGGATCGGCCGCCACCAGCGCCTGGGTCCCGTTCCCGTGATGAACGTCCCAGTCGATGATCGCCACCTGCTCGCCGTTGGCTCGAAGCCAGGCAGCCACCACTGCAACGTTGTTGAACAGGCAGAAGCCCATGGCTCGATCTCGTAGGGCATGATGGCCCGGTGGCCGGCACACCGCGAAGCCGGTGGCATCGTCACGGGCCTCGAGGGCCTGCACCGCCGCCTTGACCCCACCGACCGCGGTCAGCGCCGCGGTCCAGCTGTCCCGGGAGGCGATGGTGTCCATGTCGAGCGCGCCGCCACCGAGAAGGCAGAACGCCTCGATCATCTCCACGTAGTCGGGGTCGTGCACCAGTGCCAGCTCGGCGCGCTCGATCGAAGGCGCCTCGATCTCGACCAGGTCGAGGCCACTCTCGGCCAGACCCCGGTGGATGGCGGCGAGACGCTCCGGTCGCTCCGGGTGACGCCCACCGGTGTCGTGCATGGAAGCCGAAGGGTGCGTGGTCAGAACGACTTCCATGCTCTTACTCTCCCACAGGTGCTCGATCGTCTGCATCTCGAAGGCGTGTGGCCCCAGCCGGTGACCCTGCGAAAGGGGTGGGCCAAGGCATCAGCCCGGCCCTGGAACGACGACGTGCCCGATCCAACGGTCCGTCTCGAGCGAGGCTCCAGCGACTTCCTCCGGATGGTGGCCGAGCACCTCGCCCCACTGGGGTCCGGGAGCGTCTACTCCCCGGCCCTCTACCCGTCGGCGGCAAAGGTGTGGGCCCGGGCAGGCTTCGAGCAGTACGGCCATCTCGTGGTGATGGAGCGGGTCCTGGGGGGCGAGGACACCGCCCCCGAGCACGTGATCGAGTGGTCCGACCACCCCGAATGGGCCGATGTGGTCACGGTCGACCGCCTCGCCTTCGAGGAGTTCTGGCGGATGAGCGAAGCAGGCCTGAGCGAGGCGATGAGCACCACGCCCCGTTCGGTCGTGCTCCAGGCCCGATTCGATCGCGACCTGGCCGGATACGCCCTGGTCGGCTCACAGATGAGCCTCTCCTTCCTGCAGCGGGTCGCCGTGGCCCCGGGCTACGCGGGACGTGGCATCGGAGCTTCCCTGGTTCGCTCTGCCCGGCAATGGGCGCAGCGTGCCGGGGCCAGGGTCATGGTCCTCAACCTCCGCCCCGAGAACTCCGGAGCACGGCGTCTCTACGAGAGAGAAGGGTTCAGGGCCGGTGACACCGCGCTCCAATTGCTCCGATTCGAGGCATGAGCCCGGTTGGGTGCTGAACTAGGGGACCAATGCCGCCCCCCGTATCCGACCGCTACCGACTCGAGATGAGGCTGGGACGAGACGACGACGTCGAGGAGTGGCTCGCCACCGACACCTCCCTGGAGCGCCCGGTGCTGATCAGGTCGCTGGGCCCCGAGTCGAGCCAGCAGCGAAGGTCCGAGTTCGTGGCCAGCGTGAGCGAGGCGGCCAAGACCTCGCACCCGCATCTGGCGCGAGTCTTCGCCGTCGAAGAGGTGGCCGGGGGCGCCTACGCGGTCTGTGAGTGGACCGGCGGCGCCTCGGTCGCCGACAGGATCGCCGCTTCCCAGATTCTCGAGCTCGAGGAATTCCTCCCCAACGCCGCCGGGCTGGCCGGTGCCCTTTCCGCCCTGCACGCCTCGGGAGGGACCCACGGTCGGCTCGACCTCTCCGCCATCTCCTACTCGGTCGCCCACCCGGCCAAGCTGGGTGGGTTCGGACGGCAGCGTCGCACCGACCAGGGCGGCGACGTACGGGCTCTGGCCGAGGCATTGGAGACCGCCCTGACCGGGGCTCCCCCGGGAGGCCCGCCCCCGTCCGAGAGCATCGACGGGGTGCCGCGCGCCATCGACCATGTCCTGCGCGCGGCCCAATCCGGCGAGCTCGGCGCCGCCGAGCTGGAGAAAGCCCTCCTCGCCTCCCCGACATTGCGCCCGGCCCAACCCGAGCCACGGTCGTCCTCGAGACGGCTTCTCTATGCGGCGGCCGGGCTGGTGGTGGTCGCGGTCGGCCTGGTCGCCCTCGGCCGTCTCTTCATCGGGGGAGGGCCGATCCTCCCGGTGCCCCCAACCTCGACACTGGGCACTGCGACACTGGCCACCACCACCAGTGCCCCCGGCACCACCCTGCCCCTCTCCCCGGTGACAATCGTCGGGTTCGGTTCCTTCGACCCGTTCGGGGAGGGAGGAGAGAACGACGAGGCGATAGGGAACGTCCTCGACGGAAGCGCCTCCACCACCTGGAGGTCGGAGCGCTATCAGGATCCGCTCTCGTTGCAGAAACCCGGGGTCGGGCTCCGCTTCCAGATCAGCGGCACACCGTCGAACGCACAATTGGTCGGGCTCTCCACCGGCACCGAATTCGGCCTCTACTGGGCACCCGAGCCTCCCCCGGACATCGAAGGCTGGGAGCGGGTCATGGGGGCGACGGCGCAACCCAGCGCCACCCTGTTCACACTGCCCCCACGCGAAGGGGGACATTGGCTGCTGTGGATGACCGACTTCCCCCAACAGCCCGACGGAACCTTTTACGCCGAGCTCGCGGAAGTACGATTCGTCCCGTGACGCTCCCCGGGAACGAAGCCGAGCTGCTGACTCGGGTCGTCTCCGGTGACCGAGCGGCGTTCGACGCGGTCATGCGCACTCACGAGGACCGGGTCTTCTCGGTCTGTCTCCGCATCCTCGGCGACCGGGAGCGGGCGCTCGACGCCACCCAGGACACCTTCCTCACCGTCTTCCGCAAGGCGGGCCAGTTCCAGGCCCGATCGGCACTGGGCACCTGGATCTACCGGATCGCGGTCAACACCTGCTACGACCACATCCGCAGATCGCAGAGAAGACCCACCCAGCCGCTTCCCGACCACGTCGACCCCGCCGATCCGTCGGCTGAGGAGGCGATCGACTCGGCTGCCCTCCGCCCCGAGATCGAGGCGGCGCTGGCCGAGATCCCGGCCGACTTCCGGGACGCGGTCATCCTCTCCGATCTCGAAGGGCTGACCATGCCCGAGGTGGCGGAGGTCCTCGGGGTGCCGATCGGCACGGTCAAGTCGCGGGTCTTCCGCGGCCGCCGTCTCCTCGCCGGCCAGCTGGGGAACCAATACGACCCATGAGACCATCAAACATTGCGAATGCATGAACACGACCTGGACCTGATCGCCGCGCTCGCCGACGGCTCGCTGGCCGACGAAGCCGAAGCGCGCGCCCTGGTGGATGCCTGCGATGTGTGCCGCGCCGAGTACCGATCCCAGGCCGATGTGCTCGCCTGGATTGCCTCGGCTCCCCGGGCCGAGATGACCGAGCCGGAGAAAGCCGCCCTCCATCGCGACCTGTGGACCGAGCTGAGAAGGGACCCGGCCCGAACCGCGTCGGTCCCATGGTGGCAGCGATGGTCCTATGTGGCCGCAGGGCTCTTCGTGGTGGTCGGTCTGGCCGGGGTGCTCAACGGCGTCATCGGCTCCGGCGAGAGCGGGGGCCCAACAGCAGAGTCCCCCGTCGACCTCGACCTGGCCGACCGCGGCGACGAGGCAGCCCCGTTCCTCGCCGAGGACAACGGCAGCGACGGCGCCGGCGAGTCGGCGGCGACCACGACCGCCGCCGCCGAGCAGGCCGTTTCGGTGCCCTTCCCCGAGCTGGCCGACCAGGTTCGTGCCTCCCGGGAGACCGACCCCGGCACGGGGACGACCAGCCCGGACGCCACCGTGACCGAGTGTCTGGAGCGAGTCGGGCTCGACGATCACATCGTCGTAGCCGAGCTCGAGCTCGACCGGGAGTACCTGGCGGTGATGGCCAGGGACGAGGCGGAGGGTACGGTCACTTTCGTCGCCCCTGACGAGTGCGAGATCGCCTTCGTGGATCGATGATCCGACCGTGGGCTAACTAACCTCATCGTCGATGGAGGAGTTGGCCACAAGATTCGCCGAGTTACTCGAGCAGATAGCGATCAAGGTTCGCTCGCTCACAGTGGAGCCCGTCGCCCGTTTCCTGCGTTTGGCCGGTTTGGGAATCCTGATCGCCACTTTGGGGTTCTCCGCGTTGTTGTTCCTGTCCCTTTCCATCTTCGGCGCCCTGGAGATCCCGCTCACCACCGCCGGTGCCTTTGCGGTCATCGGAGTCGTCCTGGTCGGGGCCGGAACCTATCTCTGGATCAAGCGAACCTGAGGGACGGATGAGTCACGAGAAACTGGTCATCATCGGCTCGGGGCCGGCCGGGCTGACTGCCGCGCTCTACGCCGCCCGCGCCGATCTCGACCCGCTCGTCTTCGAGGGAGTGGCGGCCGGCGGCCAGTTGATGATCACCACCGATGTCGAGAACTACCCCGGATTCCCCGACGGGATCCTGGGACCCGAGCTGATGGACCAGTTCCGGAAGCAGGCAGAGCGGTTCGGTGCCCGACTCCAACAGGTCGACGTGACCGAGGTCGACTTCGGTGCGACGCCGCATCGGTTGAAGGTCGGAGGCGACGAGTACACCGCCGACGCGGTGATCATCGCCACCGGGGCGAGCGCCAAGTGGCTGGGCATACCCGGCGAGGAGAAGCTCACCGGGCGCGGGGTCTCGGCCTGCGCCACCTGTGACGGGTTCTTCTTCCGCGACCAGGAGCTGGTCGTGGTCGGCGGCGGGGACACCGCCATGGAAGAAGCCCTTTTCCTCACCAAGTTCGCCTCCAAGGTCACCGTGGTCCATCGCCGCGACGAGTTCAGGGCATCCAAGATCATGGCCCAGCGGGTCCTCGACCACGAGAAGATCGAGGTGATCTGGAACACCGTGCTCAAGGAGATCCACGGCGAGACCACCGTCGAGAAGGTCACCCTCGAGGACACGGTCACCGGCGAGCAGCGGGAGCTGGCCACCAACGGGGTGTTCGTCGCCATCGGGCACAAGCCGACCACCGACCTGTTCGCCGATCACGTGAACCTGGACGAGAACGGTTACATCGTCAAGTCACCCGACGGGAGCACCCGGACCAACGTCGAGGGAGTGTTCGCAGCCGGGGACGTCGCCGACCACACCTACCGCCAGGCGGTGACGGCGGCAGGCACCGGTTGCATGGCCGCGATCGACGCCGAGCGTTGGCTGGCTGGTCGAGAATGACCCCTCCCCACCCTCATCTGCACTATCCGACACACTGGCTACCCTGGTCGGAGGGAGCATCGACCAAGGAGAGCTCGAAGTAATGGCCGAGAACATCGTCACCCTCAGCGACGGGACCTTCAACGATGCGATCAGCAGCGACCAGCCGATCCTGGTCGACTTCTGGGCAGAGTGGTGCGGTCCGTGCCGGGTGATTGCGCCGGTGCTCGAGGAGATCGCCGCCGAGCACTCCGAGCTCACCATCGGAAAGCTCAACGTCGACCAGAACCCTATGCCTGCGGCCAAATACGACGTGATGAGCATCCCCACCCTGATCCTGTTCAAGGACGGGGTCGAGAAGAAGAGAATCGTCGGCGCCGCCCCCAAGCACCGTCTCCTCCAAGAGCTCGCCGAGTTTCTCTAGGCGCTTCCTCTTACAGCGTACGGTTCGTGGCCGTACCCAGAGGGTATAACGTAAGACGAGCACATGCGTCTCTATCGGATGGGTGACGAGGGAGCGGCTGTACGGGACATACAGGAGCGTCTCGATGCCCTGGGCTATCCCTCCGAGCCCGATGAGCGCTCGGTGTTCTCCGAGGGGACTCGCCAGGCGGTTCGAGGCTTCCAGAAGGCCAAGGGACTCGACGTCGACGGGATCGTCGGTCCCGACACCTGGCGTTCCCTGTACGAGGCCGGTTATCGCCTCGGCGATCGCATGCTCTTCCTGCGCCGGCCGATGATGCGGGGCGAGGACGTCTCCGAGATCCAGTCACGGCTCAGCTCGCTCGGATTCGACGTTGGGAAGGTGGACGGGATATTCGGCCCGAAGACCGAGCAGGCGATCCTCGACTTCCAGCACAACCGCGGCCTGGCAGAAGATGGAAAAGCGGGCCCCGAGGTGGTGACCGAGGTTCATCTGGTCACCAGGGGGGAGATGAAGGAGGGTCGCCAGGCGGTGCGGGAACGGGAGTGGCTGCGTCGACTGCCTCCGACCGTGGCCGGGGCCAGGGTCTATCTCGACGCTGGATGTCGCGACGCTCATGAGGCGTCGGTCGCCTGGGAGGCGGCCTCGGCCGCCGCCCTGGGTCTGCAGGAACAGGGCGGGCTGCCGGTGCTCTCCCGCTCCCAGGACGGATCGCTCCCGGAGCGGCTGCGGGCTCGGCGAGCCAACGTGCTCGGAGCGGATCTGATCATCGCCTTTCAGCTCAACCCGGACGGGGAGGACTTCGTCTTCTACTTCTCCTCCGAGCACGGCGGGTCGGCTGCGGGCGAGCTGCTCGCCCGCTCCATAGCCTCGGTGGCCGGGGGCAAGGTGGAAGGCCGGGCAAGCGCCATGCTCAAGGAGACAAGGGCGCCGGCGGTGGTGGTGTCGAGGGGAAAGCTCGACGAGGAGGTCGGCTATGCGGTAGCCGACGGTCTCACCGAGTTCTTCGCCAAGGCCGGATCCCCCGGCGATGCCGCCCCCCTGTGAGCATCAACCGCTGAACTTGCGATAGAGACGTTCCAGCTCGGCGAGCGAGCCGAACTTGATCTCGACCTTTCCCTTCTCGTTGCGGTAGTTGATCTTCACCGGTGAGCCGAGCTGGTCGGTGAGCCGTTTCTCCAGCTCGATGATCTGTACCGGCCGCAATTGGCGGACGCCGGTCGGCGCGTTCCGCTTCTCCCCCTTGCGCAACCGCACCGCCTCCTCGATCTGGCGGACACTCCAGCCATCGTCGACGGCGCGTCCGGCCAGATGGGTGGCGTAGGCGGCATCCTCGAGACCGACCAGGGCGCGGGCGTGGCCGGCGGAGAGATCGCCGGCGTCGACCATGTCCTGGACCTCCTGGGGGAGTTGGAGGAGACGAAGCGTGTTCGAGATGGCCGGCCTCGACTTGCCCACACGCGACGCCACCTGCTCCTGGGTCATTCCATAATTTTCCAGGAGCTGCTGGTAGGCGTGAGCCTCCTCCAAAGGGGTCAGATCCTGACGTTGCACGTTCTCGATCAGGGCTTCGACCAATGTCGGCTGACCGGTGGACTCCCTGACCACCGCCGGGATCTCGGTGAGACCGGCTCGTTTGGCGGCTCGCCAGCGGCGCTCCCCGGCCACCAGCACGTAGCCGTCATCACCACCGGTGACCACGATCGGCTGCAGGACCCCGACCTCCTTCATCGAGGCGGCCATCTCCTCCAACGAGTCGTCGTCGAATCGTGATCTGGGCTGGTCCGGGTTCACCGTGATCCGGTCCACCGCGACCAGACGAAATCCGCTTGGTTGAGCCGGATCGGGCTCGATCGGGATCAATGACTCCAAACCCCGGCCCAGACCCGTGCGTCTCGTCGTCATCTCCAAACCTCCCTGGTCGCCACTAGCTCAACCCGTGTCGTTCGATGAACTCCCGTCCCAACTGTCGATAGGCGATGGCGCCACGACTCATCGGGTCAAAAGCCTCGATCGGCTCCCCGTACGAGGGTGCCTCGGAGAGACGAACCGAACGTGGGATCACGGAGCGATAGGTGTCGTCGCCGAAATGGTCGCGGACCTGCTGGGCCACATCTTTGGACAGTTTGGTTCTTCCGTCGTACATGGTCAGGATCACCCCCCCAACCTTCAAGCGTGGGTTGAGGTTTGCCGTTACCAGATTCACGTTTCTCAGCAGTTGGCTGAGACCTTCCAATGCGTAGTACTCACATTGGATCGGGATCAGCACTTCGTCGGCGGCGGTGAGGGCATTGACCGTGAGCAGACCGAGCGACGGTGGGCAATCGACCAGGATCACATCGAACTTCTGGTCGATCTCGGAGAGGGCGGTGCGAAGACGGGTTTCACGTGAAAACAAGGAAACCAGTTCGATCTCGGCTCCGGCCAGATCGATCGTGGCCGGGATGGCGAACAGATCACGAACCGAGGTGGGCTCGAGGGCGTCGTCGATCTCGGCCTCTTTGA
>DASUSU010000191.1:0-2508 GCA_036374915.1 Acidimicrobiia bacterium
TTCTCGTTGTAGAAGGCGACCAGGCCGGCGATCTTCTGCGACTCCGGGAACGGGCTGTCGTAACCCCAGAGGATGTTCTCGTGTGACACCCCGTCGACGGTCACCGACCAGTAGCGGGCGGTGCCCTTGTAGGGACAGGCGGTGACCCGGTCGGTGGGGGTCATGAGATCCATGCGGACGTCGGTCTTGGGGAAGTAGTACCTGGTGGGCAGACCGGTCTCGAACAAGAACGATGCGTTGGTGCTGTCGGCCACGGTCTCGCCGCCGACCTCGACGCGGACCCGACGACTCGAGGGAAGGATGTCGATCCTGGTGTAAGGATCCCGGGCATGGACGAATACCTCTTCGTCCTCCTCGAACCAGTGGTCCATCGTCCTCCACACGAAGACGTAATGGTCGACACATTCGGGGATCAGGGCGTCGTGGAAGGCGTAGGCGGCGCCTTCGGCGTTCCCCGCCTTGACCACGTACTGGGTGGCCTCGCCCCGGCTCGGAGATCTCTTGGCCTCACCGGTCGGGAGCAACAACTCGGTGCGGACATCACCGGGTGGGAAGTAGTAGGTGGGGTAGGAGGGGACCTCCCAGACCAACAGCGGAGAGGTGGTGTCGGCGATGATCTCACCGCCCAGCATCACCCGCACCCGCTTGGTTCCCTGCTCGACCCGGACCCGGCCGCGTTCGGTCATTGACTCTTCAAACCCGCCGGGGCGGGCCGGGATTCCCGATCAGGCAGAAAGTGAGGCGTATTTCGTGGTACGGGCCAGCTCCATCGACTCCCAGTAGGCGCCGAGACGGGCATCGAGCGATGCGGGGCTCTCGGCGTAGATGCGGCGCCCGAGAATGCGGGAGGCAGTCTCCAGGTCGGAACGACGCTGGGCGGCGAGCGCAGACATCATGGAGCGCTCCACCGGGTTCGGGCAGATGTCGGGCCGGTCGGCGAGAAGCTGGAGCAGCTCGGCCAGGTCGTGGTCCTGCCCGAGCAGGTCGGCGATCCGATTCAGCGTCAACGCCATCCCGATCATCACCTCGGGCCACAACGGGGTCAGAATCTCCATCTGGTGCTGGAGATACTTGACGCTCTTGCGCCAGCGGTGGAAGGAAACCGGGCTCGAGTCCCGGTATGCGGCCACCATCTCCTGTCTTCCCCTGGTGTGGGTCGCCCTCAGCCCCGGGCCGACAGCCTGGTACCTGTGGCGGAGGCCGATCCCGTACACGGTCCTCGCATCGGGGTCGGTGGGCCAGGACTCATAGCGCCCCCGCGCCCGCTCCAGGTTCGACACCACCCGGGGGACTATCGCCGGATCCTCCATGGCCCTCTCCTCCATGTGGTCGCGCCGGGCCTTCAGCCTCTCCACCAACTCGTCGAAGGTGCCCTCGACGAGAAGCGGCCGGTACAGGTCCCGGATCGCCTCGGCCCCATCGACCAGCACTGCGGAGGCGCGCACGTCGGAGATGAGGCGGGCGGTGTCGCGGATCCAGGCGTTCTCGAAGCGATACACCTTGTCCCCGAGCTCATGACGGACCAGGCGGAGCAGCGACCTGATCCGTTTCATCGACTTCCGGGCGGTGTGCACCGCCTCCCCGAACACTTCCTCCCCGTCGTAGAAGCCGTGGATCGCCTCGTCGATCGCCCCCACTCCGAGACGTTTCAGACCCGGCGCCAGCTGCTCCCCGGGGTACAGGCTGAAGGTCGGAACGGCCAGGACCACGCTGCCCGCGAGGCGGTCCGTGGCCTGGATCACAGTCACAGAGGCCAGCGTAATGTTGGGCCGGTTGAGATCCGCGGGTCTTCTCCCCTACCGCCTCGACGACGGGCTGAGGCTGCTCATCGCCCATCCGGGCGGGCCCTACTTCGCCCGCCGGGACAACGGTTGGTGGTCGATCGTGAAGGGCATCGTCGAGCATGCCGAATCCGACATCGAGGCCGCCGCCCGGGAGTTCGAGGAGGAAACCGGTTGGCCGGCCCCCTCGCAGCCCTGGCTGGAACTGGGCGAGACCACCCTGAAATCGAGGAAGACCGTGATCGCATACGCAGTCGAGGCGGAGCTCGACCCGGCGACCATGGTTCCCGGCCTCGTGGTCATCGCCGGCCGCCCCTTCCCCGAGATCGACCGGGTGGAATGGGTGAGCCCGGACCAGGCTCGACTCAAGCTCAATCCGGCCCAAGGAGTGTTCATCGATCGTTTACTGGCCCATTTGGCCCCGCCCGGGGAACAATGAGGTATGCGGGGCGTTGCAGGGGTAGATGAGAGACAGGAGTGACCAAATGACACAGGTTCCCCAGACCGAGAAGGAATGGCGGGAGAAGCTCTCCCCGGAGCAGTATCAGGTCCTGCGGCAGGCGGGCACCGAGCGGGCCTTCACCGGCAAGTACTGGGACTCGAAGGCTGCCGGCACCTATCTCTGTGCCGGCTGTGGGCAGGAGCTCTTCTCCAGCGATGCCAAGTTCGACTCCGCCTCGGGATGGCCCAGCTTCTATCAGGCGCTGGATCCGGAGAAGATCGAGGA
>DASUSU010000192.1:0-2314 GCA_036374915.1 Acidimicrobiia bacterium
CCGGATCGTCACCGCTATCGGGCGGGCGGAGAATTCCGTATGCCGATAGGCAACGAGAGGGACGAGGACTGAACATGGAGTTTCCGATACTGATCGGGCTGACTCTGGCCGACGCAGTCTGTACCTACGTCTGCTTCCAAAAGGGGAACAAGGGTTTGGGCACGGTTGGCCTTTTCGGGCTCTTCGGTCTGGCTCCGGTCCTCCTCTGGTTCCCCCTCGTCGGTGCGTTGAGCCCGGCGCAGCCCGGCTCCAGCTGGTCACAGTCCGGCACGACGCCCCGACCCACCGCCCCCGGCGCCGGCCGGGTAGACGTCGGTTCACCGCCACGACCGCAGCCGCATTCCCACCCTGATGATGACCTGAACCGCCGGGCTGCGATCGCCACCTTCGTCGAGGAGGCCCGGGTCAGGGGAATCCTCGACGAAGAGACCCACCGGCGACTGCTCGCCATGCTGGAGACCGAGACCCTCACCGCGCCTGGTCCCACCTTGTTCGAGACGCTCAGCCACGACACCGCGCCGGCGGCGTCCTCATCACCCGCTGGCCCCGCGACCACCCCGCCCCCACCGCCCCCGGCTCCGGTCGCGCCGCCACCTCCTCCCCTACCGCCGCCACAGCCGGGCAGGCTGTCCCGGGTCTGGGAGGCGGTCGCCTCCGACGTCGCCCTCCACGGCTTCTCCTATCTCGGCGTGCTCCTCACCTTCGTCGCCATCCTGGGCTTTCTCCTCTTCGCTTTCGCCGACATCCCGGATCCGGCCCAACCCTTCATCGAGCTGGGCATCGCCCTCATCTTCTTCGCCTGGGCCTGGGTGCTCCGTCGCCAGCGGGCAGAGCATGTCGCCGACGGGATGGAGCTGGTCGGAGGGATGATCCTCCCGCTGATCCTGTTCGCCAGCCTGGTCGACAACGCACCGTTCCCTCCCGACTTCAGCGGCGGCGGGCTGATCGTCGCCATGGTGGTCTCATCGGTTCTGCTCGCAGTGGGCTACCTCTTCTACACCTCCCGGCATCCCGACTCGATGCTGCGGTATCTGGTCGCTCCCCTGCTCTGGCTCGCCGCCCTCACAGCCGGGTTCGTGTTCAAGGGCGACGAGCCACTGGTCAGCGACGCCATCACCCGGCTCGTCTCTCCCCAGCCCGCCCTGGCCTCGCTGGGCATCGCCGCCACACTGGCCGCCGCCCTGCGCCGGCCCCGGCACCGGCTGAGCCTGGCCACCGTCGCTTCGGCGCTGGTCGGGGTGCCGGTGGCCTACCTGCTCACCTTGTCGATGACGATCGGCGAGGACTGGGAGCGGAGCTGGCCGCTCGCACTCCTCGGGGCGGCCACCTTCGTGTCGGTCGAGATCCTGGCCCGCTGGTACCGGCGCGAGTCGTTGATGCCGGTGGCCCGGCCCCTGCTCCTGGCCGGGGTCCTCGCCCCGCTGGTCCCCTCGGTCGAGACCGGTGTCGGTGGGTTGATCATCGTCGCCGCCTACCTGCTCCTCATCGAGCTCACCGCTCGTCTCACCCCGCAGACCCCAGTGGCGATGGCTCTCGCCGCGACCGGCGCGGGAGTGGGGACGTTGATGGCGCTGGCCGATCCCTGGCCGACCCTGGTCGTCTCCATCGGGCTCACCGTCTGGGCCCATCTGCGACGCCGCTCATCGTGGGAGACGGCATCCGACGTGTTCACCGCGGTGGCGGCGATGGCGCCGATCGGGATCGGTCTCGGACTGTACGGGTTGATCGAGCCCGGTCCGGCCTGGCTGGTCATGGCGGGCATCGTCGCCCTGACCTCGATCGCAGTTCGGTTGCTCCCTGACGACGACGTCTTCTGGCGTTTCTGGCTGCCCGGGGCGGGGGCCGTGGTCGCCTTCGGCTCCACCCTGCGCTGGGGGACGAGTCCGGGGACCGAGGTGTGGGGCGCACCCGCGCTGGCCCTGGTCGGGGTCGGCCTCGCCTTCGCCCCGACCGACAGGCTGACGCGTCTCTGGGGCGCCGGTGCCTCCTTCGCCTTGGCCCTGGGGATGGCGCTGGAGACCGCCGGATACTCGGCAGAGATTCAGTCGATGGTCTGGGCCGGGATCGGCCTGGCCCTGGTCCTGGCCTCCGCCACCGTCCGCCGGGCCCCCGCCTCACATGTGGCGGTTATCGGTCATCTTCTCGGAACCGGTTCCTTCCTCTTCTTCCCCTCCGGCCCGGCCCTGGCGATGGTCCTCGGGGCCTGGGCACTGGGTTGGATCGCATCGTTGATCGCCTCCGAGCTCGAAGGCGACACCGTCACCGCTCTGCTCGACCGGGCCGCGAGTCGAACCGGCGACACGTGGCTTGCCGC
>DASUSU010000193.1:0-6698 GCA_036374915.1 Acidimicrobiia bacterium
GTCGCTGTACGGGGACGTCTGGTGGTCGGCAGACGGCGATGAGTTCGACCGGGTGGTGGCCGAGCCGGGATGGGGGCCGGGCAGCGAGGTCGAGCTCGTCTTCGACTCCGCCTGCCGCCCTCCGACCCGGACCTCACCCGACGTGCCTCCCATGGTCGAAGCCGACACCGGTCTGGTCGCCATGATCTCGCGCAACCCGACCGAGCCGTTCGGGGTCTGGCCGGTGTGCGAACCGCGGGTCTGGTCTTCCGACGACGGCCGAACCTGGGCCCGATCCGAGGCCACTCTCGGCGACGGGGCGTATGTGTACAACCTGGCCTGGCGGGACGGCCGATACACCGCCGTGGGCGGCTTCGGGATCGGGCTGCCCGCGGTGTGGACATCCACCGACGGCCAGGCCTGGGAGCCCCTCGACGAGTTCACCACCCTGACCGACGTCGACCTGTACACCATCGAGGCCGGCCCGGCCGGATGGGTGATCCTGGGCAGGGACCGCCAGGGCGTAGGGTCGGTGGGCTGGACCTCCCGGGACGGGCTCTGCTGGACGTCACTCCCCCCGTTCGTGTCCGGCGGCGACACCGCGGTCGCCTCGGACCACATCATCGTCCTCGACCGGACCGCATACCCCGCCATGTGGGTCGGGACCATCACCGGCGGAAGCGGCTCCTGTTGATGCCGGCACGGAGCGGGGCACACCTCCTGGTCGAGTCGCTCCTCGCCGAGGGCGTCGACCTCCTGTTCGGCATCCCGGGCGTGGGGACGCTGGCCGTCTACGACGCCTTCGTCGATCATCCCGGGTTGCGCCACATCGAGGTTCGCCACGAGCAGTCGGCGGTGTTCATGGCCGACGGCTATGCCCGTGCCTCGGGCCGGGTCGGGGTGGCATTCACCTCCAACGGCCCCGGCGCGCTCAACACGATCACCGCCATGGCCACCGCCCACAACGACAGCGTCCCCGTCCTCCATCTGGTCAGCGAGAACCCGCCCGAGGTGCGTCGCAAAGCAAAGGGCCACTTCCACGACATCTCCGACCAGTTCGGCATCTTCCGACCGGTGTCCGGATACGCCGCCCAGGTTTCCCTGGCCGATGAGATCCCGTCGGCGGTGACAAGCGCCTTCTTCGCCCTTCGCAACCGGCGACCCCGCCCGGCCCTGGTCGAATTCGCCAACGAGGCATTCACCTCCGACACGTCGGCAACCGTGCTTCCCGCGGCAGAGAAGGCGGAGCGACCCATCGACCCCGCCGCCCTGACCCGTGCCGCCGAGTTGCTCGCCGCAGCGGAACGACCGATGGTCTGGGCCGGAGGCGGGATCGCCACCGCCGAGGCGGCCACCGCGCTGACCAGGATCGTGGAACGTCTCGGCGCCCCGGTGATCACCACCCAGAAGGGGAAGGGGGCGGTCAGCTGGGACCACCCGCTCCACATCGGGAACTGGGCCAACGAGCAGCCCACCCGGGACCTCATCGCCGAATGTGACCTGCTGCTCGCGGTCGGCACTCGCTTCTCCTACTTCCCCACCGGAGGCTGGAGTCTTCGTCTCCCCGATCGGATCGTCCAGATCGACATCGACCCGGCCGAGATCGGTCGCAACTACCGGGTCGAAGCCGGTGTGGTCGGCGACGCCGGGTTGGTCCTGGCCGGGATCGAGGGCGAGCTCGATCGGCTCGGACATCACCCTCTTCCCTGGCGAGACCAGGAGGTGGCCGAGGTCCTGGCCCGAATCGGCGAGGCGGTGGGGACCCCGGTCGAGATCGAGGTGCTCGACCAGATCCGCTCCGCCCTGCCGGCAGAGTCGTTGGTGTTCAACGACCCGACCACCATCGCCTTCTGGGCCCGCTCCCATTGGAAGACCGACCGTCCCCGCACCTGGTTCGTCCCTTCCGGGTTCGGCACCCTCGGCTTTGCCCTCCCCGCCTCGATAGGGGCTCGGATCGCCCGACCCGACACCCCGAGCGTTGCCATCATCGGCGACGCCGGTGTCATGTTCACGATCCAGGACCTGATGACCGCGGTCCAGGAGAACGTGCCCGCCATCGTCATGGTCTTCAACGACGAGGGGTACGGGGTGGAGCGCAGACATCAGGACCATCTCTACGGGAGGAGGAGCGGGGTGGACGTTCGCCCGCCCGACTTCGTCGCCCTGGCCCACGCCTTCGGTGCGAGAGGGATCAGGGTCGATGACCTGAACCAGGTTGGAGAGACGTTGGCATCGGTGCTCGAATCCGACGGTCCCACCCTGATCGAGATCCCCAACCGGTTCGACCACCCCGGGTACGGATCATTTGGCAGCTACGAGAAAGGGACCAGTTGACCACGATCGACATCCACGCCCACGCCATCGTGCCGGATGCCCTGGCGGCGATGGCATCCAGCCACCCCGCCCATGGCCCCACTCTGGTCGAGGAAGATGGGCGCCGCTACCTCCGCTACCCGGGTCGGGAACGTCTCGGCCCACTACCCGAGGCCATCTTCGAGCCGGCCATCCGGCTCGCCGACATGGATCGGCAGCGGGTCGACGTCCAGGTGATCGCCATTCCCCCGCCCAACTTCCACTACCACGTGCCGCCCGAGGTTGGCGCCGACTTCGCCGCCATCCAGAACGACGCCCTGATCGCGCTCAGCGACAAGGAGCCGGACCGGTTCCATCTCTTCGCCACACTTCCCCTCCAGGACATCGATGCCTCCATCGCCGAGATCGCACGGGTGGCCCCCTTCCCCCGGGTTCGCGGCGTGCAGATCGGGTCCAACATCAACGGCGCCGACGTCGACGACCCGTCGCTGGAACCGGTGTGGGCCGATCTGGAGAGACGGAACCTGCCGGTGTGGTTTCACTCCGACCAACGCTCCATCGCCGGGGCGGAGAGGCTCGGCTCCTACTACCTGCAGAACCTGATCGGGATCCCGCTCGAGTCGACCATCGCCGCCGCCAAGCTGATCTTCGGAGGGGTGCTCGACCGGCACCCCGATCTCCGCTTCGGCTTCACCCACGGCGGCGGGTTCTCCCCCTATCAGATCGGGCGCTGGGAGCACGGATGGTCGGTCCGCCCCGAGCCCAAGGTCAACATCACCGAGAACGGCCCGAGGCACTTCTTCGCCACCATGTTCTTCGACAGCCTCACCCACGACGCCATCTCCCTGGAGATGCTGGGAAGGCGAATGGGCTGGGACCACGTGGTCCTGGGCAGTGACTACCCCTTCGACATGGCCTCCACCGATCCCGTCGCCGGGGTCGAAGCGGTGGAGATGAGCGATGCCGATCGGGCCCTGGTCCTGGAGGGAAACGCGGCCCGGTTCCTCCGCCCACTCGAAGGTGTGTCCTGATGCGCACCGGGCGGATCGGGGATATCGAGGTGTCGGTGGTCGGGCTCGGCTGCAACAACTTCGGCCGGGCGCTGGACCAGAGACAGTCGGCGGCGGTGGTCGATGCTGCCCTCGAGGCGGGGATCGACCATTTCGACACGGCCAGCAACTACGGGGAAGGCCAATCGGAGAGGTTCCTGGGGGCGGCTCTGGGCAACCGGCGGGACCAGGTGGTGATCGCCACCAAGGTCGGCGTTGCCATCCCCGGGTGGGAGGGAAGCGGTGGCGCAGCCCCGGGCTACGTACGCCAGGTCCTGGAGCGGAGTCTCTCCGAGCTGGGCACCGACTACGTCGACACCTACATGATCCACTTCCCCGACCCGAAGACCCCGATCGAGGACACCCTGGAGGTGCTCGCCGACCTGGTTGCCGAGGGCAAGGTTCGACAGATCGGGTGCTCCAACTTCGATCCTGCCCAGCTGACCCAGGCACTGGCCGCCTCCAAGGCGAGGATATGGCCCGCCTTCGTCTGCGACCAGGTCCACTACAGCATGGTGCACCGGGAGCCGGAGACCAACGGCCTGGCCGACCTGTGTGTCGAGACCGGGGTGGCGCTGCTCCCCTACTACCCGCTGGCCAGCGGCCTCCTCACCGGCAAGACCAGACGCGGCGGCGAGCCGCAGGGCCGTCTGAAGATGGACCGCTATCAGGAGTTCCTCACCGAGGAGAACTTCGATCTGGTGGAGGGACTGGAGCGGTTCGCCTCCGAGCGCGGCGTCACCATGGTCCAGGTGGCTCTGGGCTGGCTCCTGGCCCAGGATGCCGTCCCCGCGGTGACCGCCGGCGCCACCAGCCCGGAACAGGTGGTCGCCAACGCCGCCGCGGCCGGGTGGGCGCCGACATCGGAGGATCTGACCGCCCTGAGCACACTGCTCGAGGGCTAGACCGAGTGGATGGCGTCGCGAACGATCCGCTTGGGGTGAATCCGGCAGATGACCCTGGTTTCCCGCTCCTCCTGTTCGCGCGGATAGACGAATCCGTAGAAGCGAGGGTGCCGGGTGTAGCGACGAGTCAGCGCATCGAGATGCTCCAGGGCCCCGTCGGTGACCAGCTCGGCTTCGCCCCTGATCTCGATGAAGCGCACGGTGTTGTCGGGGTCGACGACGAGGAGGCTGAGCCTCGGGTCACGGAGCAGGTTCCGGCCCTTGCCCCGCTCCAGGGTGGTGTTGACCGTGGCGCACTCCCCGTCGTGACCCACCCAGACCAGGCTCGAACGTGGCCATCCGTCCTCGTCCATCGTCGTCAGGACACCGCACACCGGTCGGGTGAGCAGGTCGAGGTGGGTCGGAGGAATCGTCATCGACGTCACGCGGCGTCTCCCGTCTCCGCCCAATCCCGTGCCACCACCCCGGTGGGCAGGATGTGACAGAGCACGGGGATCTCGGTCTCGGCAAACTGGGCCGGGACCATGTCTCCGAAGTAGCGGACCGGCCGTCCCGCGTATTTCGACGAGAGATCGTCCAGGTGCTGTAGGGCGTCATGCTCCGTCATGTCGATCACCGTCCCCCGGATCTCGAGATAGCGAAGCGGCCGGGCAGGGTCGAAACAGAGCAGGGTGACCCGGGGGTTGCGACGCATGTTGCGTTCCTTGCGGAAGCCACGCATGGTGTTGACCCGAACGCAGGTCCCGTCGAAGTCGCACCACACTACCGAGGTCTGGGGCTGCCCGTCGGGCATCACGGTGCTCAGGGCGGCCGCCGGCGGGCACTCGACCAGATCGAGATGCGAGCGGGGGATCGTCGCCATCACCTCCAACCCGATGTCCCCTGTCGACCTCTGACCCGCCCCAGCGAGCGACGCCGGTTCCTGGTGTGTCTCCGGCGGCCGACCGCCCACTGCGCCGCCACGATGGCAAGGACGGCGCCGACGGCCAACCCGAACACCGCCATGGCGCCACCGACCGTGTTCATCGCCTCGGGCGTGAGGACCAGCGTCCCGGCCAGGACGATCATCACCACTCCCCCGACCAGCTTGAGAAGCCGACCCGCTCGCTCTTCCAGCTTGATCGCTCTCATGGCGAACACGGCGACGCCGAACACAACCAGTTCGTCGAGCAGGAACACCAGCATGTAGAGAGCGAAGAGGGGAATGGTCCCGGCCAGGCCGATCTGTTGCTCAGCGAGCAGATTGGTCCAGAGCAGGGGATAACCGGCGGTGCATGGCGTCTCCAGGATGGAGACCCCCACTGCGAGAACCGCGGTTCCGGCCAGGGCCGCGGGGAGGGCCATGTCGTTCGCCGCCACCGACCGCATCCTGCGATACAGCCGTGGCTTCCTCTCGTCGGGGATGGTCAGCGTGACTCCGCGACGGAACCAGAAATAGTCTTTCAGGTTGATCAGCCCGAACCCGAGAGCCACCCCGGCCATGGTCAACCGGATCCAGGTCTCGTTGGCGGCGACGGTGAGGAACCCGTAGATCCCGGCGATGTAGAGCCCGTAGAGCAGCGTGGTGACCGCCAGGAACGCCCCGCCTATGGCCAGGACCCGTCGTCGCGATCCGGTGCGAAGGACGAGGGCGAGCAGGATCGAGAGTGCCCAAAGCGAGCATGGGTTCACTCCGTCGACGAGGGCGATGAGGAACGTGGAGAGCACCACGGAACCGCTGCCCACATCGACGGGGCCGACGAGCGGGAGATCTATCACCGCGGAGGGCTCTGGCTCCGGGATCGGAGCCGGGACAGGGCCGTTCAGGGCGGTGGCGACGGCGGTCCGGATCTGATCGGCGGTGCCCGCATCGAACCCCTCCCATACCCGGTCCCCGAGGAGGGTGGTGGGGATCGACCTCGCCTCGAGACCACGTTCGCTCATCGTCGAGTTGAACAACTCGAGGTTGGCAGGCTCGTAGCGCACCTCGTATCTGGTGATCTCCAGCTCGGGATAATCCTGCGCGAGCTCCTCGAGGAACTCCAGCTCCTGGGCGCAGTAGGGACAGCCGATGCCCCAGAACACGATCAACTCGACCTCGGCGCCTGCTTCGGCTGCCGTTGCTGCCGGGGCCATGCCGGCGACGAGGAGAAGGGCGAGCAGAGTCCTCCGCAGTGAGGTCACAACGAAAGTGTCGGTCGGCGGAGCCGGGTGCAACAGGTCCGCAAGTCACAACCTGGTGGGACCCCGAAGGCCGCCTCGGGCTCAGCCTGAGTAGGTGTTGGCCCAGTACAGGGCGCAGCGTCGGTCGGCCGCGCACACCGACACGATCAACGGCTGGGACGGCTCGGGAATCCGGACCGTCCATTCGTTGACGCCCTCCACCGGAGCCGGGTCCACCGGCATGTCCTCACTCCCAAGGCGGATCTCCACCGTGGAGCCGGTCTCCAACGCGACCTCGATCCGCAGACTC
>DASUSU010000194.1:0-5543 GCA_036374915.1 Acidimicrobiia bacterium
CGTCCATCGGCTCCAACCGTCCTGCCTAGGGAGCGCGAAGCGCAGCCTCGAGTCGCTCCCACTCCCGCTCCTGACGGGTCCAGCGGAACCAGATCACGGCGATGGTTCCCCACAGGAGCAGCCCGCCGCCCAGCTTCATGATCACACCGGCGATGGTCTGGTCGGAGACCGCGGTGAGCCCGTAGGCCAGGGCGGCGTCGCCGTACACCGGGTAGATCGCGACCGAGCTGAAGGTGAGGAAGGAGGCCGGGATGGTCGGGAGCAGAGACTGGAGGAACAGGTAGAACATCTGCCCCGACGGATGCAGCCTCGGGATGGCCGGGGTCGGGGAGAAGACGGGCATCCACATCAGTGCGGACACCCCGAAAAGCCAGGCATGGACCAAGAGATGTGGGATGCCGCCGCGCAGCATCACCGCCACCAGATCCGGCCAGTGGATCGTGATGAAGGTCGCGTTGAACAGGACGAACGCGGTGGCGGGCCGGGCCAGTGGTCGAAGCAGCCGGGCCACCTTGGGACGACCCAGGGTCACATCGGCAAGCCATCTGGGAAGGCCGCGGAGCATCAGGGGCGGGACCACCAGGGCGATCACCATGTGCTCCACCATGTGGACGGTGAACAGCGAGGTCTCACCGATGTCGTGAACCGGCCATCCCGACACCAGCCACAGGGCGACCACCGCCCCGTACCACTGCCATCTCTGGGCTCTGGTCGCCCCCGGCGCATCAGGGGCGAGGACCGGGCGGAGCCGGCGATCGGCATACCAGTAGCCGTAGGCGAGGACGAAGACCACGACCCAGACGTCGAAATGGGGGTGCCACGCCGGCAGCATCTCAGCCTCCCCTGAGCGCGACGACCCCGAGCGCGGTGAGGACGATCGTGTACAGGGCCGCGGCCAGGATGAACCCGCCGGTGAAGAACCGGCTCAGCGTCGACTTCTCGAAGCGCAGATGCATGTACCAGCCGACCACGATCACGAACTTGAGGATCGCCAGGATGACCAGCAGCAGGGCGTTGAGCATGCCCAGGTCGTTGGCACGGTCGATGTAGAACATGGCGACTTCGACTGCGGTGAGCACGGCGAGGACGACTGCGATCTTCCAGTACTGGGCCGGGCTGGGATGGTGGATGTGCTCGGGGCTGCTCATGTCGGGGGAACCGAGAGCAGGTAGACCACGGTGAAGATCACGATCCAGATGATGTCGACGAAGTGCCAGTAGAGACCGACCAGCTCGAGGTTGAGGCCCTGAGAGTCGCTCAGCCCGCCCCGGCGACGTGAGATCCCCCACAACGAGAGCAGCATGATCACGCCGATCGCGACGTGGGTCCCATGGAACCCGGTGAGGACGTAGAACGCCGATGCGGCCGGGTTGGTGGCCAGGGTCATGTCGAACTCGACGATGAACTCGGTGAACTCGAAAACCTGCCCGCCGAGGAACACCGATCCGAGGGCGGCGGTGGCGAAGAGCCAGGTCCTGGTCCCGTTGTGATCCTGGCGGGACTGGGCGTTGTGGGCCAGGACCATGGTGAGAGAGCTCATCAGGAGCACGAACGAGCTGACCGAGGTGAAGGGGATGTCGTAGATCTCCGAGGGGTACACCCCGGCGAACCCGGCCCGGTTCGAGTAGAGGAGATAGTTGGTGATCAGCGCGCCGAAGAAGAGGAACTCGGAGCTGAGGAAGAGCCACATCCCCAGTTTCCGGTTCTCCACGCCGGTCGACTCGTGCTCGGGGTGAGCGTGCTCCAGCGCGGTGTCGTGGGCGAGCTCAGCCACCGGCGACGGGCTCCTCGGGCTCCGGCTCCCCGAGCTCGGCGGGCTCGGCGTGCTCGTCGTGGAGATCGTGTCCCTCGTGCTCGGGGTGCGGCTCCTCCAGCGGCTCGATGGCCCAGCCGATGATGGCGGCCAGGCCGACGATCGCTCCCACCCCGATCAGGGCTTTGCCCCAGAGGGTCTCGTGGTAGATGACGCCGTAGAACATGAGAGGCAGCCCGAGAGCGAAGAAGAAGGGGAAATAGGAAGGATTGGGCAGATGGATCGGCGCGGCCGGGTTGAGCTGCTCGTGCTCGATGGCGGCGATGATCTGGTCGGCGTCGTCCTTGCGCACGGCGCGGCCCTCGACGTCCTCGTCGTACTTGAGATGCCAGAAGTGGTCGAGGCTGGTCACCACCGGCGGCACGGCGAAGTTGTACTCCGGGGTCGGGTTCGGGGCCATCCACTCGATGGTGCGGGCGTCCCAAGGGTCGAGCCCCGAAGCCTTCCCCCGGCGCCGGCTGGTCGACCAGTTGACCATGAAGACGAGGATGGAGAGGGCGATGATGAACGCCCCCACCGTCACCGCCATGTTCCACGGCTGCAGACCCATCTCGGGGGCGTACTTCCAGGTTCGGCGCACCATCCCCTGCAGCCCGAGCCAGTGCATCGGGGCAAAGGTGAGGTTGAAGCCGATCAGCATCAGCCAGAAGTGGAGCTTGCCCAGCCGCTCGCTCATCACCTTGCCGGTGAGCTTGGGGAACCAGTAGTAGAGACCGCCGAAGAGGCCGAACACGGCGCCGCCGAAGATCACGTAGTGGAAGTGGGCCACGATGTAATAGGTGTCGGTCTGCTGCCAGTCGGAGGGGACCACGGCGTGGGTGACCCCGGACAACCCGCCGATGGTGAACATGGCCACGAACCCGATCGCGAAGAGCATCGGGGTGGTGAGACGGATCCGCCCCATCCACATGGTGCCCAGCCAGTTGAAGATCTTGATCCCGGTGGGGATGGCGATGGTCATGGTGGCCAGGCCGAAGGCGGCTTGGGCGACCGGGGTGATCCCGGAGGCGAACATGTGGTGGGCCCACACCCCGAAGCCGAGGAAGGCGATGGCGGCGCCGGCGAAGACCACGGCCGAGTAGCCGAACAACGGCTTTCGGGAGAACGTGGGCAGGATCTCGGAGACGATTCCCATGGCGGGCAGGATCAGGATGTAGACCTCGGGATGCCCGAACAGCCAGAACAGGTGCTGCCACAGAATGGGGTCGCCCCCGTTGTTGGCGGCGAAGAACAACGACCCGAACTGTCGGTCGAAGGTCACCATGAACAGGGCGACGGCGATGATGGGAAGGGAGAACAGGAGCAGGAACGAGGTGATCGTCGTCATCCATGCGAACACCGGCATGCGGAGAAGACGCATCCCCTTGGCCCTCAGGTTGAGCACCGTGACCAGGAAGTTGATCGCCGAGACCAGAGAGGCGAGGCCGATGATCTGCAGACCCAGCGCCCAATAGTCCATGGCGGTACCCGGCGAGTAGAGCGGCCCGGCGTTGGGCTGATATCCGAACCAACCGGCGTCGGGTGAGTCGGCGAAGAAGTTGAAGCTCCCCGGGCCACCTCCCGGAGCGAGGTTGCCGTCGATCCCGCCGAGACCGTCGACCCCGACCGGGGCCGCCGAGGTGCCGAAGATGAACGTCGAGTAGAGGAATATCCCGCCGAAGAAGAAGATCCACCAGGAGAGGGCGTTGAGACGGGGGAAGGCGACGTCGCGGGCCCCGACCAGCAGTGGGAGCAGATAGTTCATCAGCGCCGCCCCGGCCGGCATCACGAAGAGGAAGATCATCGTGGTGCCGTGCATGGTGAAGAGGGCGTTGTAGGCGCCGGCGGTGAGGAACTCGCCGTTGGCCTGGGCGAGCTGGATGCGGAGGAGGAGCGCCTCGAGACCGCCGACGATGAAGAAGGTGAAGGCGGCGTAGCCGTACATGATCCCGATCCGCTTGTGGTCGACGGTGGTGATCCACGACCACAGACCGGTGGTGGAACTGGGACGGCGGAAGATCGTGGTGGTGGGGCGTTCGGCGGTTGCGGTCATTCCAGGCTCTCCAGCCAGACGATGAGAGCGTCGATCTCCTGCTCTGTCAAAGCGAGGTCGGGCATGAAGCTGCCCGGCTTGGTGCTGGGCGGGTCGGCCAGCCACTCCTTGAGCGCATCGGCCCGGCTCTGCCCCTCCGCGGGGAGAGTCGCCCCGGCGAAGACGTTCCTCGAGGCGAAATGGGTGAGCTCGGGGCCGTTGAACGCCTCGGGGGCCACGATGTTGGATGCGGTGTCGTCCTCGAACCGGACGGTGTGGCAGAGGATGCACTGCTTGTTCAGATAGACCTGGTACCCGTCGTACCCGGGAGTGCCTTCCTCGGGCAGGGCGGCCGCGGCCTGCTGCGACTCGAGCCAGGCCTCGTACTCGGCCGGGGCGAGGGCGTGGACCCGGGCTCGCATCAGAGAGTGGGAGAGCCCGCAGAACTCGGCGCAATGACCCCAGTACTCACCCGGCTCGTCGGCCTGGAGACGCAACTCGGTGGTCTGGCCCGGGACCAGGTAGCGCTTCCCGTTGAGGGCCGGTATCCAGAAGTTGTGGATGACGTCGTCGGAGGTCATCACGGCACAGATCTCCTCACCGGCCGGGATCACCATCACGTTGGCGGTGTCGAACCCGGCGTCGGGATAGTGGTACTCGAACCACCACTGGTGCCCGGTCACCTCGATCTCGATGGCGTTCGGGTCACAACCGGTGAGGTCGAACACCGCAGCGGTGGTCGGCACCGCCACCCCGGCCAGGATCAGCGCCGGGATCACGGTCCATGCGATCTCGAGCTTGGGGCTGCCGTGGAGCTGTCTCGCCTCCTTGGCCCCGTCGCGGTCCCGGAACATGAAGACAGCAACCAGGATCGCCCCCTGCACCAAGGCGAAGATGGCCACTGCGATCCAGAACACCGGCCAGAAGAGGTTGTCGATTCGCCGGGCAAACGGCCCGGCCGGCTCGAAAGTGGTCAGCGGGGCGTCTTCGATCCCGATGAACGAGCACGCGCCGAGAAGTAGAACGGCGCCGAGCAGGACACCAAGGCGGACCAGGCGGTGACGGGACGGAGCCATCGGTTGGGCATCATACGGACTCTCCAAACCACCGACCAACTCGTGGGTTTGGGGTGGTCCCACCACCTTTCTGTGCGGGTTTGCCGCGGTTCTCGCCGGGTGAACCCGCACAGAATGGACCTCAGCCGGCGACGGCTTCGATGGCGTCGACCAGCTCGGCGTCGGTGGCCACGCCCTCGAAGGTGGCCGACACCACCCCCGACGAATCGACGACGAACACCCACGGCTCGGAGGGGAGACCCCACTCGGAGGTGGCCGGGACCACGGTCAGCTCCTCGGGAGAGGAGACCTGGAGGTCTTCGTAGATCTCGACGTGCACGAAGTCGATGCCCGGATAGTCGGGGCGGAGGGCTTTGACCTGATCGAGCAGGGGGCCACAGGTCTGGGATTGGCAGAAGGCGGGCGTGGCAAAGACGATCACGGCCGGGGTGCCGTCGCCCACCGCCTCGGCAACGCTCAACTCGTACATCGCCGGGTCGGGGTCCGGGTCCGATGTGATCACGGAGAGGTCGGGATACTGCGCCGAGGTCCGGGTCTCCGAGGCGGGCGCCGCTTCCCCGGGCTCGATGAGGGGCAGGTCATCGAAGGCGTTGAATCCGACCGGGCCGGCGGTCCCCAGCCCGTCGGCGTCGATGGTGGCCTG
>DASUSU010000195.1:0-35968 GCA_036374915.1 Acidimicrobiia bacterium
CGATCAGCCGGTCATGCAGACCCAGACGCTCGATCAGCCGGTGCAGCGGCTCGATCGACCGGTCGGTTTTCAGGTCCACCACGAAGGACACCTCGGGGAAGGCGAGCACGGCCTCTTCGAGCGCGGGCACCCGGATCCCGAGCCCGCGAAAGACGTGACCCTCCGCTCCGACGTGCCGGTAGCCGGCGTCGAGCGAGGTGAGCTGATCGAAGCTGTGGTCGACGACCTTTCCCGAGCCATCGGTGGTTCGGTCCACGGTGAGATCGTGATGGCAGACCAGCACGCCATCGGAGGTGAGATGCAGGTCGGTCTCCAGATGACGAAAGCCGAGGGAGACCGCCCCGGCGAAGGCTTCCATGGTGTTCTCGGGCCACAACAGACGGCTGCCACGATGGGCGATGGCGACCGGCGGGCTCCAGCGGTGAAGACTCATCGGCGGAGACTCATCGGCGGGGACTCATCTGGGGCAAAGTAATGGGCCCCGCCGAGAGACGGGGCCCGACAAATCCCGGTGAGGGCTGGTTATCTGGCGACGCGGTCCTTCAGGCCCTTTGAAGCAGAGAAGTGGGCATATCTCTTCGCACCGATGGTGATGGTCGCCCCGGTGGCCGGATTCCGCCCCTGACGAGCAGCGCGGTGCTTGGTGGCGAAGTTGCCGAACCCGGTGATGTTCACTTTGCGGCCGGCATCGAGCTCCACTGCGATGATTCCCTCGCCATCCTTGGTGGAGAAGATGATGTCGATGATCTCCGCAGCCTTGGCTTTGGAGATGTCCGCCTTGTCGGCGAGCTTGTCCGCCATCTCGGATTTGTTCACGGCCCCTCCTTGTGGGTCGACGATTGGCGCCGTCACAATTGCGACGATACCGCTTAACGATAGGCGGAAAGGCAAGAATTGCCCGGCTTTCCCCCGTGATTAGCCTTTCTCCACCAGGAGGCACATGAGCGTCGATTATGACCTCGACGGTGACGTCGCACTCGTCACCCTCAATCGCCCGGACCGATACAACGCGATCGATCCGTCCCTCGGCGTCGGGCTGGCCAGGGCCATGTCCCGAGCCGGCGCCGAGAGCAGGGCGGTGATCCTCACCGGCGCGGGCAAGGCCTTCTGCTCGGGAGCCGACCTGCAGCACCTGAAACCCGAGTACGAGGATGGCTCCGGCCCCGATCTCGCCGCTCTGCTCGAAGAGGTGTTCCACCCTGCCCTCGAATCGATCCTCGACTGCAAGGTGCCGGTTGTAGGTGCCATCAACGGGGTGGCGGCCGGCGCCGGGCTCGGCGTCGCCCTGGCCTGTGATCTTCGGGTGATGGCCGAGGGGGCGTACCTCACCTCGGCTTTCACCGCAATCGGGCTCGCCCCCGACTCCGGGACGACCTGGTCGCTGTCGCACCATCTCGGTGTCTCCCGTGCCCTCGAGTTGACGCTGACCAATCGGCGGGTCGGTGCCGAGGAGGCCCGCGATCTCGGCCTTTGCGTCGAGGTCGTGCCCGACCAGGATCTGCTCGAACGGGCCGGGAAGTTGGCCTCCGAGCTGGCCGATCTGGTTCCGGACGCCCTGGTCAGCACCCGACGCCTGGTCAGGGACGCGGCCGGATCGACGTTGGATCGGGCATTGCAGGCGGAGCAGCGGGAGCAAGGCCGTCTCGGCAAGACGCCCGAGCATCGCGAGGGTGTGATGGCCTTCATGGAGAAGCGAAAGCCCGACTTCCGCTCGCCCTGACTATGTGGACCGGCCTGTCTCCGGCGGGCCCGGGTCGGCGACGGCGTGAGAGTCGCCCGGCTCCACCCGTCTGATCCAATCGGCGAACGACGACACCAGCCTCTCCAGCCGACGCGACGTCTCCGGGTCGCCCAGCTCGCCGTCGTCACCGAGAAGCGCTTCGACCTGGGGCACGAACAGGGTGGGATCGGACATGACGACGGCTTGCACCGAGAGCAGCATCTGCCGCAGCGAGGTCTGAGCGATCCTCGTCCCCCACGGCCCGGTCGAGGCTCCGATAACGGCGACGGGAAGACCGGAGAGGGCCTCCTCGCGCGAGAGCCAGTCGATCATGTTCTTGACCACACCGGGGACCGATTGGTTGTACTCGGGTGTGGCGATGAGCAGCCCGTCGGATCGCGCCAGGGCGCGGCGCAGGGCGATGACACCCGATGGGGGGTCCGCCTCCAGGTCCTCGTTGAATACCGGGACCGTCTCCAGCCCGTCGTAGACCTCGACGGTCACCCCCTCCGGAGCCAGCCTCGATGCGGCGCGGAGCATTGCCCGATTGTGCGAGTCGCGCCTCAGGCTCCCCGCTACGCCGAGGATCCGCACCGGACGATCTTCGCTCGCGGCGTCTGCACGGCTCAGCATGCGGCGGGCGCCTCAGACCTGGCGATGTGCAACGGCGATGGGGCCGGACCACCATCGCTCTCGGCCGGCCGGTCCAGCGAGAAACGGTGGATGAAGTACTGGGATAGCGGCCCGATCGACCCTGCGTAGAGGAGAGTGCCCAACCCGACCTGGCCACCGAGGGCCCACCCGGCCGCCAGCACGGCCACCTCGATCAGGGTGCGAACCGAGCGAATCGAGCGCCGGGAGCGGGCGGCGAGACCGGTCATCAGCCCGTCCCGGGGCCCGGGGCCGAGACCGGCGCCGATGTAGAGCCCGGTGGCCACTCCGTTGGCAACGATTCCGGCACTCAGGATCAAGAGCTGTCCTGCGAGGCCTCGGACCGGGGCGAGGAGATTCAGGGCCCAATCGGCCACGATCCCGACCACGACCGCGTTGGCCAGCGTCCCGACGCCGGGACGTTGTCTCAGGGGCACCCAGAAGACCAGGACCACGACGCTGACTGCGACCACCACCGATCCGAACCGGATTCCCGTGGCCAGGGCGAGCCCCTGGTGGAGGACGTCCCAGGAGTCGACACCGAGCCCGGCCCTCACCATCAGGGCGATGCTGATCCCGTACAGGGTCAATCCGGCGCCGAGACGCCCCAGACGCCGCACGGTGACCGGGGTGTCGGTCGAGGATCTCATACCCACTCCTTTACTTGACACATCATGTAACTGCATTACATGACACATCAACTTTCGTGGGTAGTGTCTTATTCCAATGACTTCGAAATGGCTCGACGAGACCGAGGAACGGGCGTGGCGGGCATATCGCCGGATGTTCACTTTGCTCGAAGCCCGGCTGGGCAGAGAGCTGGCTGCGGAGACCGGTCTGTCCATGGCCGATTACACCGTGCTGTCCAACCTCGTCGAGGTGGAGGGCCGTCGCTACCGGGTCACCGCCCTCGCCGACTACGTGCAGTGGTCACAGAGCCGGCTCTCCCACCACTTGACCCGGATGGAGGAGCGGGGCCTGGTCCGGCGGGAGCAGGTGAGGGGAGACGCCCGTGGCGCCTACGTCGTGCTGACCAAGCGCGGGCTGCAGGCCATAGCCGCGGCCACCTCGGCGCACCTCTCCGGAGTGCGCAGGCACATGGTCGACCTGCTCACCCGCGAGCAACTGGAGACGCTCGGTGACATCGGCCAGATCGTCGTCGGGCACCTGATCGAGGAGTCGGAGCCCTCGACGCCTGAGACTCCCGGCGAGCCGGGCGACATCATGGCCGGGCCAGGTACACCTCGACGGTGAGCTTGCCGGCTTCCCCCCGCCCGAAGGCGACTCCGACCTCGTTGTTGAGCCAGGCCAGGTCCTCGTTGCCGGTTTCGAAGGTGAGCAGCTCCCTGGGCTCGGCCGATTGGTCCGGGTTCACGATGGAGACGCCGCGCCCACGGTAGGAGACACTGTCCCGCTTCTCACCGACGGTGGCGTGGATGTCGAGCTCCATGTTGCCGTCCGAACGAATCGTGACGTAGTCGACGCCGGTTACCGGACGCTCCCCTTCCCAATGCGGACCGGTGGCGGTTCCCTCGAAGGGGAAGTCGATGCGCATCCCCGATGGCGTCGCCCCGATGATCCTTCTCCCCATCTCGGCGGTAATGGTGCAGAACATCTCCAAAGACGGCATCGGTGTCTTCTCCTCGGGGTTGCTTGGGCCGAACGCTAATTGCCGCCCCGTGGTCGCCGCGACCGTTCCAGCAGATCGACGACTTCGGCATCGCTGGTCGGGGAGAAGTCGTCATACCAGGCGCCCACCGCCATGAACCTCCTCGGCTGCTCGAGCACGATGAAGCGATCGGTGGCCCTGGTCATCACCGGCGTCACGTCTGGAGGAGCGACCGGGACTGCCAGCCAGACCCCGAGGGCACCCCTGGCCCGCAACGCCTCGATGGCGGCAAGGGCGGTCGACCCGGTGGCCAACCCGTCGTCGACGACCACCACTGTGCGCCCCTTCGGATCCACCGCTGGGACGGCAGCCCGATACCGGGCAACCCGGGCCTCCAGCTCGTCTCTCTCCATCGCCGCCCTGGAAGCGAACTCCGACTCGTCTATCCCGACCCCGGACATGATCTCTTGGTTCCGGATCACCACCCCTCCCTCGGCGACGGCCCCCATGGCCAGCTCGGGATGGAAGGGCACGCCGATCTTGCGGACGACTACCACGTCGAGCTCGCAACCCAGCGCCTCGGCCACCTGGAAACCGACGGGGACCCCACCCCTGGGCAGGGCGGCGACCAGTGGCGCCTCCGGAGCCAGCGCCGCCACGGCCCGGCCGAGACGGGCGCCCGCCTCGCCACGGTCGGCAAACCTCATCGGCTCAGCCGTAATGGTCGACGTAGCGCTGAAGCCACGGGGTCACCTGGGCCAGGTATTCCTCGGCCTCCCCCATGGGCAACGTGCGTCCGGCGTAGTTCATCAAGATGACCTGCCGGGCGGCGTGAAAACCGTCGAGCTGTTCGTCGTCCTCTATCGGCCAGGGTGCTATCTCCTCGAACCCCTGACGGTAGGCGGCGCGAATCTCATCGCGACGGGCAGAGGCCCGGGAGGAGTAGAGGCACACCGAGACGTCCTGGCCCGGGGTGGCCAGCATCACGTCCTCGAAGTCGAAGGCGAAGAGACGGGAGCGGACCAGATGCACGTTCCATTCATGGAGATCGCCGTGTACCACATGGGGATACCCGTTGCTCCAAGCATCCTTGATCACCGCCTCCGACAGTTCGGCGGCGCGGGCCATGGTCCTGCGGCGGTAGGAGTCGAAGAGGTGATCGAACCTCGAGTCCTCGAAGATCACGGGATCGAGGTCGGAGTCGTAGTAGAACACCCGGTCCCACCGGCGCATCCCATCCGGGTTGGGCGGCTGCCAGGTTCGCCCATGTTGTTGGAGCGATGCGCTGACCCGCCCCAAAAGCCGATAACCGAAAGAGCCCGCCCCTTCGGCGAGTGGGGTCCCGGGAACCCAGCTGAACAGGACGCAAGGGCGGGTCATGTCCGAGTCGGGGTCCTTGGCCCGGACGATGAAGGTGCCGTAGCCGGTGGGGATCGGCGAGACGATCTCGAGATCGGTGTCCCGATTGAGGGCCGCCAACCAGGCGACCTCGTACTCGATGTTGGACCGTGACTTGTGCTGGGGGCTGCCCACCCGAAGCACGCACTGGAACCCGTCGGAGGTCACCACCCGGAACATGACGTTGGAGTGAGTGGCCAAATGCTCCAGCTCGCGAACCTCGAACGGGTAGTGCTCGAGCACGGTTTGTGCCAGCGGCAGGAGACGCGCAGCCTCGTGACCGATTCGATGCAAGTCCATTCCGGTTCGGAGCCCTCCACAGACAAAGGGAGGCGTGTGCTCCCCGGCGGTCCATTGTGGTCGATCGCGGCCAGTCTCTCCAGTGGTCTGCCGACCTATTGAGCCCGCTTCGGGTCGCTACCGGGGAGGCGCCGAAACGGGCTCCGCCGAGCCCGGCGCGGGCACGTCGCCACGCCCGCTGTGGTATCGGTCCCACAGCGCCAGCATCGAGGGAAGGACCACCACCGCGGCGATGAGGGCCAGGCCTATGGCGTACACGGTCACCTGCCCCATCTGACGGAATGGGATCAGACTCGATGTGATCAGCACCCCGAAACCGGCCATGGTGGTGAATGCGGAGCCGGCAAGGGCGCCACCGGTGTGCCGCATGGTCTCTCTCATCGCCTCGTCGGCATCCTCGTTCTCCCGGCGGTCTTCGAGGAAGCGCCGGGCGATGTGGATCGTGTAGGGCACCCCGATCCCGATGGCCAGGGCGGCGAGGGTGGCGGTCACCGGCCCGAACGGGATGCCGGTGACGAACATCAGCCCATAAGTCCAGAGGACCACGAGCCCCACCGGAGCCATGGTGATGATCCCGAGGAACCAGCGACGGTTCTCCACCGCGAAGGTGACGACGAGAACCAGAGCAGATACCGCGATCGTGATGAACAGCGACCTGCTCTGTGATGCGGTCAACGAGTTGACCACCACGTCGCCGATCACGTTCTGCGACGTTGTGATCGCCGATCCCCCGGCGTCGCGGAACGGCTGGAAGACGTCGTCGAGGCCAACTCTCAGATCGCCCGGATCCTCACCGGCTGTGGTGGTGATGTCCCAGAGCATCGCATCGACCCCGTCATCGCCGAGATGGATCACCCGGCCCGCCTGCTCGGGCACAGTCTCGAGCAAGGCTCGGTAGAGGGGGGTGATGTCCGCGGATTCGGAGGCCTTCAGGTCCGGCCCGATCCCCGCCTGTTGCGCCGCGGCGAACAACTCCGGGGCCGAGGCTGGATCTGCGGAGAGGGCCTGACCCAGGATTGCGATCGGGGAAGCAGCATTGACGAACTCGCCCTGGGCGGTCTCGACCGTCGCCACTTCGTCGACGCCGGCGAGCCGGGCGTTGGAGTCGACCAGGGCGTTGTGGAGGGCCGAGTCGATCACCGTCCCATCCGGAGCCTCGACCAGGACCTGGGTGGTCTCGCCCAGACCGCCGCCGAAGTCGGCCTCGAGGATCTCCAGGGTGAGGACGTAGGGCGAGTCGGCGGGCAGGAAGTCGGTGAACGAGAATCGGGTCTCCAACTGGGTGTAGCCGTACCAGCCGAGGCCGCCGAGGACCAGGGCGACGACAAGGGTGGGGACCGCCGCGTGCTCGGCCAGGATCGCCAGCTTCTCCATCGCCTTGGGGAGCAGCCGGTTCCCGTGCTGATTCAGGGCTGCCACCGGCAGGGACCCTCGGCTGGCTGCCCGTCGATCGGCCACTATCCGCACCGAGGGGAGGAACAACAGCATCAGGAGGAAGGCGGCGAGGATCCCCACCGCGGCCAGGATGCCGAAGTCCTTCAGGGCCGGAATCGGGCTGAACACGTTGGTGAGAAAGCCGATGACAGTGGTCAACGTCGCCAACACCAGGGCGATCCCCACCGTCTTGATCGCGGTCCCGATCGCATCGTCCACCGACAGCCCCGCCCCGATCTCCTCGCGATAGCGGGAGTTGATGTGAATCCCGTAGTCGACACCCAGGCCAATGAGGAGGATGGGCACGATCTGGGTGGGCGCGGAGAAAGCATCGATTATCCCCGCTCGCTCCAGGAGGACGCCGATCCCCTGCATCCACCCGATTGCCATCACGATCGCCAGCAGGGTGACCGCGGTGTCGGCCAGGGTCCTCCGGGCGGCGCGTATCCATCCGAGCTGTTCCGGCTTGAGCCAGTAGACGAAGATGAGGATCACCAGGATCACCGCGAAGGCATAGGCGAACAGTTGCCCGACCTCGGCGGTGAAGTCGTCGGTCCCGGTCAGTAGGAGGGCGAAAGAGAAGGGCAGGATCTCGAGCTCGGTGTCGACGTCGGCGAGGTCCTCGGCCATTGCGGCCTCCGCATCCACCTGCGCGTTGAACGACTCGTCGGCATTCCCGGGAGGAGGGCTGATGAAGGCGAGCACCAACCCGGCCTGGGTGCTCCCCACGCCAGGGTCGAGGTCCTGGGAGGCGAGCTGGGTGAGAAACGACGCCTGCTCCGGTGGAGCGTCGAGCTCACCATCGCCGTCCAGCGACTCGACATATAGCGCCTTCACCTGCTCGTCGGTCACCTGTGCCGGATCGAGACCCTGAGCTAGCACAGCCTGCTCGACACTGCTCAGATAGTGGAAGATCCCAGGTCGCTCGGGGCGATCGGCGATCAGCTCGCCCACTTCCGATTCCCTGATCGTCTCGGCGGTGGCCATTGCCGTGCGCAGCCCTTCGGCCGTGATGACATCCCCTCCCTCGTCCCTTATCACCACCTGGAGCGCGGTCTCGGAGGTGGCATCCCCGAACAACTCGCCAATGCGCTCGCTGGCCTCGATCTCGGGGGAGTCCGGGGCAAAGCCCTCGTTGCCGGTGGCGACCTCGACCTGCCCGGACAGATACCCGAAGATGCCGGTGAGCCCCAGTGCCACGATGATGATTGCCCATGGGGCGCGACGGGCGATGCCAGCCAGGGCGGAGGCGATGGACTTCACGGTTTCTCCTGAGAGAGATGCTGGATTACGGCCCCAGGTTGCCGTAGCCGGGGCGACACCCCAAATCGGTCAGAGGTCGGAAAGCACCTCGTCCAGCGCCTCGACGAAGCGTCGGTTCTCAGCTTCGCTCCCTATCGTCACCCGGAGCCATCCATCCGACATCGGGCGCACGATGACTCCGAGCCCGGTGAAGCGGTCTCCGGCCTGCTCACCTGGCAGTTCGAGCTTGAAGTAGACGAAGTTGGCCTGGCTCATGGTGTGGGCCAGAGATCTCTCCTCGAGCACCCCCAACATCTGGTGCCGCGCCGCCTCGTTGGCCTTGACCCTTCTCGCCAGCTCTTCCCGATCCTGGAGCGAGGCCGCCGCCGCCACTTGGGCGATCTGGGTCACGGTGAAAGGGGCTTGAGCCTTGCGCAGCTCGGCGATCGTCTCCGGCCGGGCCACCCCGTACCCGACCCGATGCGCCGCCAGGGCGAAGATCTTGGAGAAGGTCCTCAACACGACGACGTTGGGGCGCTCCAAGGCGTGGGGGATCGCCGTGGCGTAGGCCGGATCGGTCACGTACTCGTGATACGCCTCGTCGATCACGATCAGCACCGCCTCCGGCATCGACTCGATGAACCCGGTCATCGCCTCCGAGGAGACGATGGTCCCGGTCGGGTTGTTCGGATTGCACAGGTAGACGACGGCCGTGTCGTCCCTGATCGCCGAGGCGATCGCCTCCAGATCGATCACATGCCCGTCGTCGAGTGGGACCTCGACCAGCTCGCTCATCGCCCAGTGTGAGGCGATGCGATACATGACGAACGATGGCCAGGCGTAGACCGCGCTCGTCCCCGGCCCGCCCACGGCGAGCGCGATGTGTCCGAGCAGGCCGACGCTCCCGTTGCCGAACCAGAGATGGTCGGCGGGCACCTCGAGCCAGTGCGACAGGGCTCGAGCCAGTTCGACGTGGTCGTTGTCGGGATACCGGTTCGACTCGGCGAGCGCTCTGGCCGCGGTCTCCACCACTCCGGGGAAAGGCCCGTCGGGACTCTCGTTGGAGGCCAGCTTGACTATGTCGTCGGGCAGAATGCCGATCTCGGCCGCCACCTCTTCGATGGTCCGCCCCGGCCGATAGGGGCTGAGAGCGGCGATGTCCGGCCGAAACCTGGGCATGGTCCGAACGGTACCTGGTACTTGGAGCTTGGTACTTGGAACTTGGTGCCGAGTACAAGGACCGACGTGCAACACTGCGACGTCAGGTTTCGGGAGACGGCGGGGCCGGTCGATCCGTAAGGTTGGGCGGAATATACCGGTGGCGACCTCTCTCCTCTTCAAGGAGAACTAGTGACTGCACGTAGGTCAGGTCTGGGCCGGGGACTGGAGGCTCTGATTCCGAGCGAGAGCGAGTTGACCTCGAAGACCAGTGCCCTGCGGGTCATCGACCACACGGGTCGGCTGGTGGGTGAGGACCCGCGGCTAGATCCGAATCTCTATCAGCAGATGTACCGCAACATGGTCCTGACCCGTGAACTGGACCGGCGCATGCTCGCCCTGCAGCGTCAAGGCCGGATCGGCACCTACGCCATGCTGGAGGGCCAGGAGGCGGTCCAGATCGGCTCCGCCCTCGCTCTCGATCCCGATGACTTCGTCTTCCCCTCCTATCGCGAGCACGGGGTGCAGGTGACCCGCGGTCTCCCCATCGAGGTGCTTCTCGCCTATTGGAGAGGATTGCCCAACGCACGTTGGGATATGGAGAAGTACCGCACCGGGATCGTGGCGGTCCCCATCGCCAGCCAACTCCCCCACGCCGTCGGCTACTCCTACGTGACCAAGCTCCGGGGTGACGACACGGTCACCGCGGTCTACTTCGGGGATGGAGCAACCTCCGAGGTCGATTTCCACTCCGGAATGAACTTCGCCGGGGTGTGGAAGACCCCCACGGTCTTCATCTGCGCCAACAACCTCTACGCGATATCGGTGCCCTATGACCGCCAGACTGCCGCCGAGACGATCGCCCAGAAGGCCAATGCGTATGGGTTCGAGGGGCTCCGCGTCGACGGCATGGACCCGATCGCCGTCTACCTGGCCACCCGGCTCGCGGTCACCCGGGCCCGGGAAGGACAGGGCCCCACCTTGATCGAGGCCATGACCTACCGGTATGGCCCCCACGCCACCGCCGACGACCCGACCCTGTATCGGAGCAGGGAGGAGGAGGAGAGCTGGCGCAAACGGGACCCGATCGAGCGATTGCGCAGGTTTCTCGAAGACCGGGGCGAGTGGGACGAAGCGGTCGAGGAGAAGGTCACCATGGAGACGTCCGACCTGGTGGCGGCGGCGATAGCCGAGATCGAGGCCCAGCCGCTTCCCACGCGGGACGACGCCGTCAGGCACGGCTTTCACCGAATCCCCGCCCATGTCGTCACCCAGCTGGAGGCGATGCAGAGGGCCCATGGCGAGGAGCCGACGCGTTTCGGGGCGGAGGAGATCTGGGTCATCGGCGACGACCCTGCTCCCGACGGCCCGACCAGGTCGATGACCATGGCCGAGGCGATCAACGCGGCCCTCGATGAGGCGATGGAGCGCGATCCGAGCGTGATCGTCCTCGGCGAGGACGTGGGCCTGGCCGGCGGCGTGTTCCGGATCACCGAGGGGCTCCAGGACCGATACGGTGAGGCGAGGGTGATCGACACCCCCCTCAACGAGTCGGGCATCGTCGGCAGCGCGGTGGGGATGGCCCTGGCCGGGGCGCGACCCGTCGCCGAGATCCAGTTCGACGGGTTCGTCTACCCGGCCTTCGATCAAATCGTCAGCCATCTCGGGCGCTACCGCTTCCGGACCCGGGGCAACTCCGAGGTCCCGGTGGTGGTCCGGTTCCCCAGCGGAGCCGGGATCGGGGCCCACGAGCATCACTGCGACTCGCCGGAGGCCTACTTCGTCCACGCCCCGGGCCTGGTCGTGGTCTGCCCGTCGACCCCGATCGAGGCCAAGGGGCTCCTCGCTGCCGCCCTCACCGGTCATGACCCGGTGATCTTCCTCGAGCCCAAGGTGCTCTACCGGGCCGGGCGCGAGGACGTCCCGCTCGACCACTACACGATTCCGATCGGGCGGGCCCGGGTGAGAGTCGTGGGGAGTGATCTCACCATCGTCACCTACGGGGGGATGGTGCCCGTCGTGCTGGAGGCCGTCGACCGGGTCGGGGCCTCGGTCGAGGTGATCGATCTCCGCACGCTCTTCCCCTGGGACCGCGAGACCGTGCTCGACTCGGTGAGGAAGACCGGACGGCTGTTGCTGGTCCAAGAGCCGCAGGGCTCGGCCGGTGTCGCCGCCGACGTGGCGGCGGTGGTCTCCGAGGAGGCCCTCTACCACCTGCAGGCGCCGATCGTCCGCATCACCGGCTTCGACATCCCATGGCCCCAGTTCGCCATCGAGAGACACGCCCTCATCGACGCCGACCGGGTGGTTTCCGGGATCGAGGAGGCGCTGGCGGGTTGAGCCGAAACCACGGCGTCGCGGTCTTCGGGTCGTCGCAGACCGAGGCCGGCTCCACCGAGTGGGAGGAGGCTCATCGGGCCGGGGCACGGATTGCCGGTGCCGGGCTCACGGTGATAACCGGTGGTTACGGGGGAACGATGGAGGCCGTGTCGAGCGGCGCCGCAGAGGCCGGCGGCCATGTGATCGGAGTCACCGCGCCGGTGCTCTTCCCCGACCGCTCCACGCCGAACCCATTCGTCCACGAGGTGATCGAGGCTTCCAGCCTGGCCAACCGGATCGACATCATGATGGAGCGTTCGACCGCGACCCTGGCCCTGCCCGGCTCGATCGGCACCGCAGCCGAGCTGTTGATCTCCTGGAACACCAACCACATCCTCCGGCAAGGTGGAGCCACACCCCGGGTCTCGGTGGCGGTGGGCCCGGGATGGAAGGCCCTGGCCCGCGCCTTGGTCGACATGGCCGGCGCCTTCGAGGACGACCTGATCTGGGCCGATACCGTGGACGAAGGTGTCGACTGGGTCCTCGCCCGACGCCAGGACTAGTCCGATTCGGCGTCGGGGGAAGACTCATTGACATCGCTCCCGCCGCAGCCAGTCTCGATCACTCATGAGTCATCTGCGCCCCGAGGACCTGGCGGCCCTGGACAAGAGGTCGTGTCGCCGAGGTCGTCATCGCTACGGCGCCGCCCAACACATCGGGGGCGGAATCCTGCGCCAGGTCTGCGCCGGCTGCGGATCGGTGACCATCGACCTCACCGAGACCGACGACAACACGGGCCCGTCGGCCACGAGGCAGCGAAGAGGACGACGACCCGGGATCTAGAGTCCCGGTCGTGACACGACTCATTCGAGCCGCCGGGGGTGTCGTCTTTCGAAAGACGTCGAAAGGGAACCTCCGGGTGCTGGTCGCCCATCGTCCCCGCTACGACGACTGGTCGCTGCCCAAGGGAAAGGCCGATGAGGGCGAGACACCTGAGCAGACTGCGGTGCGAGAGGTGCTCGAAGAGACCGGATTCCGATGCCGGGTCGTGGCCTCGCTGGGGGTGACCCGCTACCGGGTCCCGGGCGGCGCCAAGGAGGTCAATTGGTTCGCCATGAAGCCGCTGCCGGACAGTCCCGGCTTCACGAGGAACTCCGAAGTCGACCAAGTCGACTGGCTCTCCCCCCGCCGTGCCCTGAAACAGCTCAGCTACGACCAGGACCGTGACCTGGTCGAGCAGGCCGACCTGAAGAAGCTGGCCCAGACCGGCACTCTCTATCTACTCCGCCACGGCACCGCCGCCGATCGGTCGAAGTGGAAGGGGCCCGAAGAGGCTCGTCCTCTCACCAAGAAGGGCAGGCGCCAGGCCGAGGCGATCGCCCGTTCCCTGGCCGACGCCGGGATCGAGCGCATTCTCTCCAGTCCCTATGACCGCTGCGTGCAGACCGTCGAGCCCTTGGCGAAATTGACCGGCGCCCCGGTCGAGACATCGCCGCTTCTCGCAGAGGAAGCGGATCTCGACCTGTCCTACGCCCTCGTCGACGGCGTGATCGGGTCCAACGCCGTCATCTGCTCCCACGGGGATGTGATCCCGGCCGTGGTCAACCGCATGATGTGGGCCGGGCTCAGCCTCAGCTCCCGCTTCTACTGCTCCAAGGGATCGATCTGGGAGGTGGAGGTCGACAACGGCAAGTTCACCACCGCCCATTACATCCCGCCGCCAGAGGTGTGATGTCTACGACTCAGACCGTCTTGGTGCCGGCGGCCCAGTCGGCGTAGAGGGCGGCGTAGACACCGCCCCGGCTGAGCAGGTCACGGTGGCGGCCCCGCTCGACCAGTTTCCCCTGGTCGAAGACCAAGACCTCGTCCGACCCTTCGGCCGTGGCCATGCGATGGGCGATGGTGACCGAAGTCCGTCCTTCGGTGAGACGTTCGATCGCGTGTCGCAGTGCGACGTCGAGGGCGGGATCGACCGCCGAGGTCGCCTCGTCGAGAACGAGGAGGTCTGGCGAGCCGATCCAGGCCCGGACCAGGGCGACCAGCTGTCTCTCGCCTGAGGACAGGTTGCCCCCGCGCTCACCGGCCTGCGTCTCCAACCCCCGGGGCAGGCTCTCCACCCAGGGTCCCAGCCCGAGCTCGTGGAATGCGGTCCAGATCTCGGCGTCGGAGGCTTCGGGCTGCCCGTACCGAACGTTGGCCCCGACCGTGTCGTCGAAGAGAAAGCCTTCCTGGGGGACAAAGGCGACGCGGGAGCGAAGCTCCTCGAGGGGGATGCGTCGGGCGTCGACGCCGCCGATCGACACCGAGCCCCTGCTCGGGTCGAGCAATCGGACCAGCAGCTTGGCGAAGGTGGTCTTGCCCGATCCGGTCTCGCCGACCACTGCCACCCGGGAACCGACCGGGATGTCGACCGTGATGTCGGTCAGCACCTCGTTCCCGTTGGGGTAGGCGAACCTGACCTGATGCATGCGGGCGCTCAACCCGCCGGGGCGGAGATGATCCGGCTCCTCGGGGTCGGGCATGTCCACTTCGCTGTCGAGGACGCCGAGTATCCGACGCAAACCGGAGGCGGCGCTCTGGGCGAACTCCAGGGTCTCCACCACTATCTGGAGCGGCTCTATGAGGAGATTGGTGAGAAAGAGGAAGGCGACCAGCGTCCCTGCGGTCATGCCCTGCGAGGTCCCGATCAGGATCCCGCCGACCACGATCCCCGCGGTCAGGGCTCCGGCGAACACCTCGGCCGATGAGAACAGGATGTTGCCCAGCCGCGCCGTCCTGAACTCGATCCAGAACCTCTTGTCCAGGGCGTCGGCCACCTTCTCCTTGGTGGAGCCCTCGATCCCGTAGGAGCGCACGACGGGCAGGGCGCTGATCGACTCGCTGAGCACACCGAGCGACCGGCCGACTTCGACCCGAACCGTGTCGTAGTTGCGAGCCAGCACTCGCTGGAACCACCGCATCAAGAGGAGGTAGAGAATCACCCCGACCAGGGCGACCAGGGCGAGACGCCACTCGTAGTAGATCATGACCCCGAGGGCCAGGATCACCTGGCTGCCCGCGATCACCATGCCGACCCCGCCCCATTCCATGAACTCCTGAAGGGTGGTGACGTCGGAGGTGACCCGGGAGACGAGATCACCGCGGCGATCCGCCTCCACGTGCAGCACCGATCTCTTGAGCAGGTGCCGGAAGGTCATCGTGCGCAGATCGGACAGACCCGTGGCCGAAGACCGGATCAGGCGTAGCACCGCGGCCCGCCCCACCACCACCCCGACCGCGAGCGTGGCCAGCGCCAGGGCTGCCTTCCACAGGACGTCGCGCATGACTATCCCTTCCGGCGCCAGGATCTCGTCGTCGATGATCATCTGGATCACGACCGGGGTCACCACCGTGATCGCCTGGCCGGCCATGGCCATGAGAAGGGTCAGACGCAGCCCCTTGCGCAGGGCCGGGGCGAGTCTCATCGCCCGACCCAGCACCCTTCCGGTGGCCTGCTCTCCGCTCACGAGGCCTCCTCCGCCATCCTCCGGGCGTCCTCCTCGTAGGCCTGGACCAGACGGGCGTACCCGGGAGAGGTCTCCAACAGGTCGTCATGGGCGCCGTGGGCGAGGATGCGGCCCTCGTCGACGTAGACCACCTCGTCGGCGAGACGGATCGAAGCCGGGCGGTATGCCACCACGACGACGGTCGAGGGCAGCTCCGCGCTCTTCAGGCTTCGGAGGATCTCGGCCTCCACCGAGGGATCCACCGCCGAAGTGGCGTCGTCGAGTATGAGGAGCCGGGGGCGGCGGATCAGGGCGCGGGCGAGGGCGATGCGCTGCCGCTGGCCCCCGGACAGCGTGGTGCCCCGCTCCCCGAGCTGCGTGTCGTAGCCGTCGGGCAGCTCGGAGATGAAGCCTTCCGCACCGGCGAGACGGCCGGCCTGGCGCAACTCGGTCTCGGAGAACTCCTCGCCCAGCGTGATGTTGCCTGCCACCGTGTCGTCGAAGAGGAAGGCGTTCTGGGCGACATAGGCCACTTCCTTGGGCAGCTCGGAGATGCTGAAGGAGCGCAGGTCCGCCCCGTCGAGGTAGATCGCGCCCGCGTCCGGGTCCCACAGCCGGGCGAGGAGCAGACTCAGCGTGGACTTCCCGGACCCTGTCGGCCCAACCACCGCCAGCGTGGTCCCTGCCCTCAGGTGGAGCTCGAGATCCTCGAGCACCGCCCCCTCCTCGTCGTAGGCGAAGCCGACGGTCTCCCCGTCGAGGGGCGCCGGCTCCCCCCTCTCCCGGGCCAGGACATCACCGTAGGTCACGAACTCCTCGGCATCGAAGACGTCCTGGACTCGTCGCCACCCGGCGAGGCTGCCCGCCAGATCCCACAACACAAAGCCGATCAACTGCACGGGAAAGGCGAGGAGTGCGAGCAGGTAGGCGACCGTGATCAGTTCACCGGGCGTGACCGCTCCCGCCTCGATGCGAGCCGCCCCCACCACGAGCAGGCAGACGATCATCACCTGGGGCAGCACCCGGATGACGGCCTGATATGAGGCCCAGGTCGAGTTGACCCTGATCAGCCGGTCCCGCACCTCGTCGGAGACGTGACCGAAACGATCGGACACGTAGTCCTCACGTCCCAGCGACTTGACGGTCAGGGCTCCGTCGAAGGACTCGTGGGCCACCGCCGAGACCTCGCCACGCGCCCGCTGCACCTCCTCCCACATGGAGTAGGTGATCCAGCTTCCCCGGACGTCCACCACCAGCACCACGATCAGCCCGATGAGCGCGCCCAGCCCCAGCCAGGGGTCGATCAGGGTGATCATCGTCGTCGTCCCGAAGAGGAGCAGTGTCACACCCGTGGCGTATGGAAGAGGGGCGAGGACTCCGGTGCCCTGGTCCACGTCGGACTCGGCGACCGCGAGCAGGTCCCCAACCGCCTGGCGGTTGTACCAGGACATCTTCAGTCGCAGTTGATGGGCGAGAAGCTCGTTGCGCACGTCCTGACGGGTTCGGAGCTGGAGCCACATGGCGGCGGTGCGTCGGAGCACGATGCCTCCCGCTTTGGACACTGCCACCGCGAGAATCAACAACGCCGCGGGAGCAAGCAGGTCGGCCGGATCGACACCCTCGTCGAGGACCGGGATGATCACGGTGTCCGTCACCCAGCCGATGACCCGGGCCGAGGCGATGATGGCACCGGCGAACAAGGCGGCGCCGGTCACGGCGAGGCCAAAGGACGCCGGATGCCGCTTGACGAACCGCCAGATGAGGCGGATCCCGTCGCGCAGCACCGAAAGAGGTGTCATCTGCTCGGAGAACATGGGAGATAGCCGGGAGCTGCCAAATTCGAATTCTCGACCGGGTCGAGACGGCAGCAACCTCTCGACCCTGGCCGAGGTTACGACAGGCCCGCCTCAAAGTGCGCCGAATTAGGAGGCGACGACCAGGACCTCCGACCGGATCGAGACCCGGCCGAGTGACCGGTCGGGCTCAGACCGTGTCGACCAGCGCCTTGAGCAGATCCCGGATCGAGACCACGCCGAGCAGTGAGCCTTCGTCGTCGATCACCGGGAGATGGCGGTAGCCCGATTCGGTGATCCACGCCGCCGCGTCCCAGACGTCGAGGTCAGGGTCGAAGGTATCGGGGTCGCCGCTCATGATCGAAGACACGCTGGTGTCGAGTTCGATCCCCTCCGCCACGGAGCGACGGATGTCGCGCTCGGTGACGAGCCCGACCAGCTGCCGCCCTTCGACCACGGCCAACGAGCCGAGATCCGAGCTCTCCATGGCCACCGCCGCCTCGAGCAGGGTGGTCTCCGGGCCGCAGATGTGCGGCGAGTTGCTGACGAGATCGCCGAGTTTCATGAAGGAAACGGTAGCCAGTGGTCGGTAGTCGGATGCCGGAAGCGGCTACCGGTCAGACCAGGTCGGCTTCGCGGATTCCGAACGAGGGGTGACGGAGACGGCACAGGGCCAGCTTCTCCAGTTGCCGGATCCGCTCACGGGTCAGGTTGAACTCGTCCCCGATCTCCTCGAGAGTGCGGGGAACACCGTCGTAGAACCCGTAGCGAAGGGCGAGGATCCTGCCCTCCCTCTCGGGAAGACGCTCGATGGAGACCCGCAGCGAGTTGGCCACATCCATCTCCTCGGTCATCTGGACCGGATCGGCTGCGTCCTCGTCCTCGATGAAGTCACCGAGTTGGGCGCCATCCTCCCCGATCGGCTGCTCGAGCGAGACGGTGTCCGCCACGCTCAGCGCCAACTCGACCTTGTCGGCGGTGACACCGGCCTCCTCGGCGATCTCCTCGGGCCGAGGGTCACGGCCCAACTCCGCCTTGAGTGAGGCTTGGGCCGCCCGCACCGCGGCCAGGGTGTCGTGGAGGTGCACCGGGATACGAACGGTCCGCGACTTGTCGGCAATCGCCCTGGTTATCGCCTGGCGGATCCACCACGTGGCATAGGTGGAGAACTTGAAGCCTTTGCGCCAGTCGAACTTCTCCACCGCCCGGATCAGCCCGAGGTTGCCTTCCTGAATCAGGTCGAGGAAGTCGATTCCCGAGGTGTTGGCATAACGTCGGGCGTTGGCAACAACCAGACGCAGGTTGGCGGTGAGGAAGTCATCCTTGGCCTGGGCCCCGCGCCGAGCAAGCCGTCGCAGTTCCATCTCCTCGCGCTTGCCGCTGTACTCGCCCCGTTCCAGCTTGGCGGCTGCATCCTCGCCGGACTCGATCTTCTGAGCCAGTTCCACCTCTTGCTCGGCGGTGAGGAGGTCGTACTCGCCGATGGCGGTCAGGTACTGGGAGACCAGATCGGTGGTGAGACGCCCGCGCTCGTCCGTCAGCTTCGAATGAAGACGGATCCGCGGTTTCTCGGTCTTTTCGGTGCGCGTCTCAGCGGCAGGCATCAAATAAAGTCCTCCTGGGCCCTTCGGGCAGGGTTCTGCCTCCCGAACGCCCAACTATGACAGACGGAAGGGTGTTTGTGAACCCCCCTCTTTTGCACGGACACCCGGGCATTCCAGGCATTCGGGAGGTCCTATTCTACCGGGACCTCGTATTTGTCTACCCGGCCCACCGACATCTTCGGGCCGGCCCGGCCCGACCCGGGGTCGATCGAGCTGGTCCGACCTCAGAGTCGAGGAGAAGACGTTGACGGCACCGTCACACGATGTCGACGAGTTTCTCGCCTCATTGCCGGAGAAGGAGAGAGACGTGCTGCAGCGTCTTCGCCGAACGATCCGGGCGGCGGCCCCGGACGCCACCGAGCGCATCGGCTACGGAGTCCCCGCCTTCTACTACCGGGGACGCCCCCTCGTCTCCTACGGCGCCGGAAAGAACCACTGTTCCTTCTATGTGCAGAGCCCGGCAGTCATGGAGGCGCACCGGGAAGCTCTCCAAGGGCACGACACCGCCAAGGGGACGGTTCGTTTCAAGGCGGATCAGCCCCTCCCCGACGCCCTGGTCGAGATGCTGGTCCGAGCCCGGCTCGAGGAGACCGAAGCCGCCGGATGAGGGGGCGTGACTCGGTCAACTTTGGGACTTGGGGTCGAAGACCCGGGACAGCGTCCCTCTGCCGAGACTGAGGCCGGCCCAGGACTCCATCTCGAGCTCGATCACGGCCACCGCTGCCGTTTTCATCTCGACTCGCTCACCGGTCAGCTTCGCCACCAACATCGACCAGGTCGGCTGATGCCCGACCATCATCAGACGGCCCACCTCGGGGGCAGAGGCGCCGACCCCGAGCACCTCCTCCGGCCCCGATTCGTAGAGAGTCGCGTCCAGCCGCAGCTCGGCATCCCAGCCGCCCTCCTCGATGGCGAGTTGGGCGGTTGTCTTCGCCCGGAGCGCCGTCGAGCTGATCACGACCTGGGGCGCGACCCCGTGCGCAGTGAGGACGCGGCCCATCGCCCGAGCGTCTCTCACGCCTCGCTCGTTGAGCGGCCGATCGTGATCCGACCCGTAGTCGGCTTCCCAGTCCGACTTGGCGTGACGCATGAGGAGGAGGGCCCTGGTCACGGAGCGAGGAGCCTCCCCGCCGTGGTGAAGATCCTCGGGTCGGGATAGTCCTCGCAGTAGTTGTACGCATAGGCGACCCGGATCGTGCCGTCCCGGGCGATCACGAACTCGCCGGACTGCATCCACGGGTCGTCGACCAGTGGCCGTCCCTGGGCCCGTCGATCGGCCTGGAAGTTCCGACCTGTCTCCTCTTCCAGGTCGCAGAACTCGTCCGGGGCGTCGTAGAGAACCTGCTCCACCGACCAGTGCCCGAGCCCGAAAGCCTTGTGAGCGGAGTACTCGGGATCGATCAGCATGGGGATCGGGATCTGGTGCTTCTCCTTGTACCTGGCCACACGTTCCCTGTCACCGGGGGCGATGATCACCACTTCGAGACCGGCGTCGAGGTACGACCGATGCTCTTCCTTGAGCCGCTCGGCCCGATCCAGCCCGCAGCCGCAGCCGAGATGCCGCCACAGCAGCAGCAGAGTCGGCTTCCGAGCCCATAGCTCGGCCAGTGAGACCCTCGCCCCGTCCTCGTCGAGGACCTCTACGTCTGGCGCCTGGTCTCCCCTTCGCAGCGGATCGCCTTTCAGAGTCGGGCCGACCAGCCAACTCGCCATCCAGCGCTGCTCAGCGGAGAAGGTGAGCGCATCGATGTCCCTGTCGGTCATGGCCTCCAACGGGTTCCGGTCGGCCGACCCTAATCCGGCTGGCACGAGGGGCCGTGGCCGTACCCGGACGGACCGCCCCCGGCCGGTACCGGACGTCACCGACTACGTTCAGCGCGATGCCGAATCGTCTCGCCGAGGCAACCTCGCCCTACCTGCTTCAGCACAAGGACAACCCGGTCGATTGGCGGGAGTGGGGGGAAGACGCCTTCGCCGAAGCCCGGGACAGGGACGTCCCCGTCCTGCTCAGCGTGGGCTACTCGGCATGCCACTGGTGTCATGTGATGGCCCACGAGTCGTTCGAGGACCCGGAGACAGCGGCGGAGATGAACCGTCTCTATGTGAACGTCAAGGTCGATCGCGAGGAGCGACCGGATGTCGACAGCATCTACATGGATGCGGTTCAGGCCATGACCGGCCAGGGAGGGTGGCCGATGACGGTCTGGCTGACGCCGGACGGTCGGCCCTTCTACGCGGGCACCTACTTCCCCGATGCGGACCGACACGGGATGCCCTCGTTCCGGACCGTGATGCGTGCGGTCTCGGACGCCTGGGAGACTCGACGCGAGGAGGTGCTCGGGCAGTCGGAGAAGCTGACCGAGGCGATCACTCGGGTCGTCCCCCACTCGGACAGTCTCCCCGGGATCGACGTCCTCCAGCGTGCCTATGAGTCCCTCGCCGCCGGGTTCGACCCGATCAACGGCGGATTCGGGGGCGCCCCCAAGTTCCCCCAACAGCCGGTGCTCGAATTCCTGCTCCGGGTCCACGAGGAGAGCTGGGCCCCGCAAGCCGGTCACATGGTGAAGGTGACGCTCTCCGAGATCGCCCAGGGCGGGATTCACGACCAGTTGGGCGGCGGCTTTGCCCGCTACTCGGTCGACTCGCAGTGGCTCGTCCCCCACTTCGAGAAGATGCTCTACGACAATGCCCAATTGGCCCGCCTCTATCTCTGGGCCGGGATCGAACTCGGTGAGCCGGACTTCGTCGAGGTGGCGCGGTCGACCTTCGCCTATCTCGTGTCAGATCTCAGACATCCCTCCGGAGGCTTTTACTCGGCCGAGGATGCCGACTCCGAGGGGGCGGAAGGCACCTTCTACCTCTGGACCACCGACGAGCTCGATCAAGTGTTGGGACCTGAGGACGGGGCCGAGGCGGCCCGCTTCTTCGGCGCATCACCCCACGGCAACTTCGAGGGGTCGAACATCCTGCACCGGCCGACCTCCGATCCTTGGTCAGATCGGATCGAGTCGATCAGATCGCGCCTGCTCCGGCATCGGGCCACCAGGGTCAGGCCAGGTCTCGACGACAAGGTGGTGGCGTCGTGGAACGGGCTCGTGATCAGGGCCCTGGCCGAAGCCGGGGCCGCCCTCGAAGACGAGTCCTATCTGGCGGCGGCCCGCGACACGGCCCGGTTCGTGCTCGAGGAGATGGTGGTCGACGGTGTCCTCCGCCGCTCCTGGCGGGACGGTCGGGCCGGCGACGTGCCCGGTTTCCTCGAGGACCATGCCGCCCTCGCCCTCGGTCTCTTCGCCCTGTACGCGGCCACCGGCGAGCATCGTTGGTATCAGGCCGCCGCCGGCCTGACCTCTGAGCTACCCGAGCGATTCGCCGACCCCGAAGGCGGGTTCTTCGACACGCCGAGCGACGGTGAGGGCCTGATCAAGCGACCCAAGAGCCAGGCCGACAATCCGCTCCCCTCGGGGAACGGCCTCGCCGCCGAGGCCATCCTCGTCTACTCGGCGTACACCGGCGACGCACGGTTCCGGGATCAGGCCGCGGTGACGTTGCGCGCCGCCGGGCTGTTCATGGAGCGCTATCCCTCGATGGTGGGGCATCACCTCGGCGTGCTCCACTCCCTTCTCACCGGAAGACAGCTAGCCATCGTCGGGCCGGATTGGCCGGACCTGTCACGAGTCTTTTGGAGTCGCTTCCGACCCGACGTGGTCCTCGCCCCGTCGCCTGCCGGGAATGAGCCCATCCCCCTCCTCGAGGGCCGGGCCGACGCCTCCCGAACCCTGGCCTACCTGTGCCGGGACCACGTTTGTGACCTGCCCACCGCCGACCCTGCGGTTCTCGCCGACCAGCTCGCGCTGCGTGCCTGATCCGGGGGATCGATGATTTCGGACCGGCCCGGGCTCTAGAGACCGACGGCTATCGCCCGGTTCAAAGCCGAGGTCATCACGTTTTCGGGATACGGACCGAGCCGGGATGCGTCGGGAACCGGCAGGCCCTCCTCGACACACCGACGGGCCAGGGCGGCGACTGCCTCGATCTCCTCCAGTTGCGAGGCCGCGGCGGCCTGGTCCATCGTGTCTCCGTGCCCTGGGACGAGTAGCGACGTCGTGGTGCCGAGCGCCGACCTCAACGTACGGGGCCAGCTCAGTGGGTAGCCGTCGTCGAACACCGGTGGAGACCCCTCTTCGAGAAGGTCACCCATGAAGGTCACCTCGCCCACGGATATGATGAGGTCGGCGTCGGTGTGACCGAGACCGTGATAGCTCATCGTGACCAGCAGCGACCCGAGATCGATCAGGGCGGTGTCGGTGACCACCTTTGACGGGGGAACGATCTCGACCTCGTCGAACTCGGCCTTTCTCTCAGGAAGCCAGGCGGCCGCATCGAGCTTCATCGAATCGCCCCGCTCCACCATGTTCTTGCGACAGAGGTCGTGACCCCAGATCTCGGCGTCGGGAAAGCGCGAGTTCCCGAAGGTGTGATCCCAGTGCCAGTGGGTGTCGATGACCCATCTCACCGGGATGGGGGTGAGCGTGCGCAGCTCTTCCCGCAGCTCGTCGGCCTCCACATGACTGGCCCTGGTGTCGATCACGACCAGTCCGACCTCGGCCATCACCACGCCGATGTTGAGATCCAACGACTCGAAGCGACGCCGGAAGACACCATCGGAGAGCTCTTCGAACATCGCGTGGCGGAGACTAGATGTCGACGTTGCGGAGGGCCGCCTGCGGACCTGAGAGGATCCGACTACGGGGCCGGCGCGGCGAGCTCGACCGGGACCTGGAGCGCCTCGGCCGAGGCGAGCACGTAGGTGATCCACAGGAGGTCGGCGAGGAGGAGGTGGACCAGCTGCATCCAGACCGGCACCCCGAGTGCGATGTTGAGAGCACCGGTTAGGAGCATGAGACCGACCAGCAACGGCAGGGCGTTCCCCGCCCTGCTCCTCGGAGTCCGGGCCCGTCCGGACGCCCACCACCCGATCGCGGCTGCTACCACCGCCAGGGCCGGGTGGACGAGACGGAGATCGGTGAGAAAGTGGGCCTCATCGGTTGCACCCAGGTCCGACGCCCCCTTGGGGAACAGGGTGTCGGCCAGGGCGGTGACCGCCCCGGTCGAGGCGAGAAGGACCATCGCGACGCCGCCCAGGACCACCCAGCGCCAGACCAGGGGCTGCGACCGTGGGGCGAGCCGTCGCCCACCCGATAGCCAGAACCCGGTCAGGGCAAGAGCGGCGAGGAGGAACAGGGTGTTGACCAGATGGAGCGGAACCGCCACCACCCGGGCCAGGGAATCGTCCTCGGCCACCCACTCGGCGAGGACGATCATGGCCCCGATCAACGCCTCACCCACGATCGCGGCCAGAGAGAGGACCGCCCCGGTGCGGGCCGGCTCACCGCTTCCCACCTCACGCCACACCAACACCACCAGGATCGCCACCAGGGCCAGTGCGACTCCGCTGGCGACCCGGTGGGTGAACTCGATGGCGGTGGCGCCGGATAACTCGGGCACGACCTCGCCCCGACAGGTGGGCCAGGAACGCCCGCACCCCGCACCCGATCCGGTGGCCCGCACCAGGGCGCCGAGCAGGATGACCCCGATGTTGAACACGAGGGTGAACCAGGCGTAGCGGGCGGTACGGGTCACCAACGAGAGGTTAGAAGTGGTTGCGGGGTGCGCCGCCGGTTGCGATACCCTCGCCGGCGCATGGAGATCTTCCCCGACGTTGTTGCCGCCATCGGCAACACCCCGCTGGTCCGTCTCTCCCGCATTCATCCGCCCGGGAATCTCGTGGCCAAGCTCGAGCACATGAACCCGGGTGGCTCGGTGAAAGAGCGGATCGCGGTCTCCATGATCGATGCGGCCGAGAAGCAGGGCCTGCTCCGTCCCGGTGGCACCATCATCGAGCCCACCTCGGGCAACACCGGGGTGGGTCTGGCCATGATCGGCGCCGTTCGCGGCTATCGGGTCATCTGCACCGTCCCCGACAAGGTGTCGAAGGAGAAACAGGACCTCCTCCGGGCCTACGGGGTGGAGGTGATCGTCACCCCCACCGACCTGCTCCCCGAGCATCCCGACTCCTACTACGGCGTGGCCCGCCGGCTGGCCGAGGAGATCGAGGGTGCGTTCCACCCCGACCAGTACTCCAATCCGGCCAACCCCCAGGCCCACTACGAGGGCACCGGGCCCGAGATCTGGCGACAGACCGATGGTGAGATCGGTGCGCTCGTGGTGGGTGTGGGCACCGGGGGGACCATCACCGGGGCTGGTCGGTATCTGAAAGAGCAGAAGCCGGACCTTGTCGTGGTCGGAGTCGACCCGGTCGGCTCGATCTTCACCGCCGACACCTCCGACGAGGTGCATCAGTATCTGGTCGAGGGGGTCGGAGAGGACTTCTACCCGGAGACGGTCGACCTGGACCTGATCGACAGGTGGGTTCGGGTCACCGACCAGGAGTCGTTGACCATGACCAGGCGTCTGGCCCGAGAGGAAGGAATCCTGGTCGGGGGCTCATGCGGGATGGCGGCCCACGGCGCACTCCAGGTTGCGGCCGAGGACCACACGGTGATGGTCGTGGTGATCCTCCCCGACTCGGGGCGGGGCTATCTGTCCAAGGTGTTCAACGACGAGTGGATGACCGGGCACGGCTTCCACATCTGAAATGCGAGAGGCCCCCTTTCGGGGGCCCCTCGATCGACGAACAGCTATGGCGTTGCTTCGGCGGCGAGCGCCGCCACGGATGGACGAGTTCCGTGGTATCCAGAGCCGGGTGGTCCGAGTTTGGAGTCGCCACCGGTCCCGAGGGACGAGCGACGCACGCGGTCAGCGCCGCTCAGCGCTCGACCACCTCCAGAGTCCAAAGACTTTCATACAACCTAGGACCACCTCCTTTCTCTGGTGGCGACAGTGTGCCACAAATCCGGAGATTTGGTGAGCGGTTTTGTAGGTGGCCGGGACCCGACGCGTCAGCCTGCTCTCACCCCTCCCAGGGCACTTCCCCGCTCACCGCTCGGGCCGCGAACCAGCGCAACGCCTCGGCGCTGGCATCGTCGAGCCCCAAGGACGCATCGAACGTCTCCGGGTCGAGATCGAGCACGACCGCGGCGATGACGGCGGCGGCCAGGTAGCTGCCGGCGCGGCTCGGATGGCTCCCATCCGCCTGGTAGAGATCGATGTCGCGACGCTCGGCGAGAGCCATCCACCATGCGATCCCTACGGGTGCCACCTCGGCGAGCACCGACTCCGCGATCGCCACATAGCTCTCGGCCAGGTCGATCTGCATCGAGGAGTAGTTGCTGTGGCCCAGTTCGGCTGATCCGTTTCGATGACCCCAGGTGAGGAAGAGCACGACCTCTGCTCCGTTTCCGACGATGGTGCGGGACAACAACTCGGCGGCCGGGTAACTGGCACGGCGGGCCAGGTCCCGGTCGGCCGGGGCCATGCTCTGCTCCTGCAGCACGACGTAGTCCCAATCGCCGTCGGCTATCGCGTCGGTCGTTTCCGACGAGGAGGCATGATCTCGCCACCACCAGCCGCCGGGGGCCCTCATCCCCACCTCGACGCGCCGGTCCACGGAGCCGGCCAGATCGCGCACCATCTCGGGCAGGTCGTTGACGTGGGTGTAGCTGTTGCCGACGAAGAGAATGCGGACCGGTGGCTCGGAGTCGCCGAAGCAGGCCGCGGCGATGACGGGCACCAGCAGCACCAAGAGAGCCCGGAGGAACCGGAGACGCATGCTGTTGATCATGGCGTCGCCCCGCGGCCTAGCCGCCTCTCCGGAACACTTCGGGTGGGATCGGGTCCTGGTCCCTGCGTCTCGCCCCGAGACCGGCCAGGTACTGGTTGGGGAAGTGATGTCCGGTGTAACCCAGGTCGATGGCCGCGTTGAGGGTCCAGTAGGGGTCGACGATGTGAGGCCGGGCGAGGAGGCAGAGATCGGCTCGCCCCGCCACCAGGATGTTGTGCACGTCGTCGATGCTCGACACCGCCCCGACCGTCATCGTGGCGATGCCCACCTCGTTGCGAATCCGATCGGAGTACGGCGTCTGGTAGAGCCGCCCGTACTCCGGGTCGGCACTCACCGTCGTCTGCCCGGTCGACACGTCGATCAGGTCACAACCCCGCTCCTTCAGCGCAGCCGAAAAGACCACCGCATCCTCGCCGTCGAACCCCCCTTCGACCCAGTCGGTCGCCGAGATCCGGACCGAGATCGGCTTGGACTCCGGCCATGCCTCACGCACCGCCTCGAACACCTCGAGGGGAAAGCGCATCCGGTTCTCCAGCGTCCCGCCGTACTGGTCACTCCGTCGATTGGCCAGCGGGGTGAGAAAACTCGACACCAGGTAGCCATGGGCGTAGTGCAGCTCGAGCATGTCGAAACCGGCCTGGTCGCCGAGCAGGGCCGAGCGAACGTGCTGCTCACGGACCAGGGCCATGTCGTCCCGGGTCATCTCCTTGGGCACCTGGCTGTCGGGCCGGTATCGGATCGGTGATGGGGCAATGATCTCCCAGTTCCCCTCCTCCAGGGGCTCGCTGTCCCCCTCCCACATCAGCTTGGTCGAGCCCTTGCGGCCGGAGTGACCGATCTGGAGCCCGATCCGGGCCCCTGTGTGGCCGTGGACGAAGTCGACGATCCGGGCGAATCCCTCTGCCTGTCCCTCGTTCCAGAGACCGGTGCACCCCGGGCTGATCCGGCCTTCGGGGGAGACGCAGGTCATCTCGGTCATGACCAACCCGGCCCCACCGACCGCCCGACTCCCGAGATGGACCAGGTGCCACTCGTTGGGCAGCCCGTCGACCGCGCTGTACTGGTCCATCGGTGAGACCACGATCCGGTTGGCCAACTCCAGGCCCCGGGCCCGGAACGGATGGAACATGGGCGGGATGTCGGGATCGACCTGGTGGGGACATCCATGTTCGGAAGCGGCGTACCAGGCATCAACCTCAGACATGTAGACCGGATCGCGAACCCGGAGGTTGTCGTAGGTGATCCGCTGACTTCGGGTGAGCATGCTGAACACGAATTGCTCGGGCTCCATCCCCCGGTATCGGTCGGCCCCTTCGAACCAGCGTCTGCTCGCCTTGGCCGCCCTCTGCAGGCTCTCCACTTCGGGCCGCCGTCTCTCCACGTACCGGGCCAGCGCTGTATGCAGTGGGTCGTCCTCGGTCAGGGCGTCGGCGAGGGCAATCGCATCTTCCATTGCCAGCTTGGTGCCGGATCCGACTGAGAAGTGGGCGGTGTGAATGGCATCGCCGAGCAGCACAACGTTGTCGTGATGCCAGCGCTCACAGGTGACGGTGGGGAACTGGAGCCATCTGGAGTTGTTCCCGACCAGTCCCTGTCCGTCGAGATGGGTCGAGAAGAGCTCCTCACACCGCTCCAGGGCATAGACGTCGCTGGCTCCGGGCGCGAATACTTCGTCTTCTGTCTTGTCGAAGCCGAGAGCGAGCCAGGTCTCGGGGCGCATCTCGACGATGAAGGTGCTCCCTTCTCCGCTGTAGGGGTAGACGTGAGCCCAGACCATCCCCGAGGGCACGTCCTCGAAGATGAAGTTGAAGGCGTCGAACACCTTCGGCGTGCCGAACCAGATGTACTTGTTGCGCTCCAGGACCACGCTGGGTGACAGCTCTCGCTCCAGGGTGGCCCGCACCATGCTGTTGGCCCCGTCGGCTCCGAGGACGACGTCGGCGTCCCGGAGCCGGCTCAGGTCGTGCACATCGTCGGAGAACCGGAGGTCGACACCGAGCCCGGCGGCCCGGTCGGTGAGGATCTCGAGCAGTGCCCGACGGCTGATGGCGGCGAACCCGTGCCCTCCGGAGACCACTTCGATCCCGTCCGGATGACGGGTCCGAATCGCGCCCCAATGCCGGAACCTCTCCGTCATCGCGCGATACGACGGCTCGTCGGCGTCGAGGAAGTGATCGAGCGTCTCGTCGGAGAACACGACCCCGAATCCGTAGGCGTCACCCGGCCGGTTGCGTTCGTGGACGGCGACCGTCATGTCCGGGCGGCGCTTCTTGAGCAGTATCGCCGCGTAGAGACCGGCCGGGCCCCCACCGACGACGTTGACGCTCGATATTGGCTCGCTCATGCCGGCCATGGGCCAAAGCTAGGGCACGAGTGCTCTGGCCTACACCCTCAGGGTGCGGAAGAACTCGTCCCACCAGTCGCCAACCGCCTCAACCGTGTTGCTGAGCGACCAGAGGAGCACGATGACCAGGGCGACGACCAGCACCACGGTGGCCAGGTTCCTGACCCGGTAAAGCTGGCGCTGGTTGGCGTCCTCCATGTATGAGGGCTCCACCAACGGGGGGATGGGCGCCGTGATCACATACGGCTCGGGTGGGGACACGAATGCGGCACGCTCGGTCTTCGGTTGCATCTCGGCGACTCCCACCGGTTCGGGACGAGGAGAGAACGATTCGTGCTCAGGCATCGGTTCCCGGGCCTCTTCCGCCCCGGGTTCGGGTGTGGTCTCGGCTGGTTCGTCGAGATGCTCGTGGAGCTCGGCCTCCAACTCGAAGTCGGCGTCGGGGACCGGCGCCACCGCGTCGACCGTCACCTCTGGCTCCGACCGGACGACCACCGGGTCGGCCACCACGTCCTCTTCGATCGGCTCCTCCAGGGGCAGCGGGGCGAGGCTGGCCAGCTCCTGTTCCACCGTGGTGTGCGTTTCCTGCTCGGGCTGGGGAACACCCGCCTTGTCGAACAGAGCGCGCACATCGATGTCGAGGATCGCCGACAGGGCGGTGATCACCGACGGATCGGTCGGGGTGGACACGTCGCGTTCCCAGCTCCTTATCGAGCTGGCCGACCTTCCAACCAGCTCCCCAAGCTGCGCCTGGCTCAAGCCGATCTTCGTCCGGCGATAACGAATGGTTCTTCCGAAAGAGCGCTCCGGCATCGGTGGTCGATGGTACCGCCAGGCGGGACTTGCTCGACGTGTGGCGGGATCCTGGTCGGGGGCCGAGCCCGTTCGACCGACGGTAGCCATTGATCGCAGTGGGTCACGGCTTAGCCTCTTCCGACATGGAGATCGCGATCATCGCCCTCGGCGTGTTCGGTCTCGTGTTCGTCGGGATCGCCCTCAACCGGGCCAAGCCGAATGTCGTGGCACAACGGGTCCCCGGGCACCCCGACACCTTCGAGTTGTGGAACGAGGGCCCGGGGACGGCGGTGATAGTCCATGCCGACGTCATCGCCGCCGGGTTCCCCCATGGAGCCTCGATCGAGGACGCCCGATCGGCGATTCCCGGTCTCTCGGTCGACGAGCGGATCACACGTGACCGGGATCCGTGGGCCAAAGGCGCGACGCTCGAGCCGCTCCGCCGTTTCGAGGTCCGGTTGCCGGCCGCCACCACCCTCAGAATCGTGTATCGGGCCGAAGGCGCCCTGGGCACGATGGCCGCCGCCACCCTGGTCGTGGCAGGCGGCCACTGACCTGATCCCGGCCGTCGGGGACTTTCGGCCCTCGTCGGTCGTCGGAACCCACCGGTATTTTGATACCGTCCCCTCGACTACGAAAGGTGTGAACCATGCGGAAGACAGCCTCCATCGCCTCCATCGTTCTCGGCGTGCTTATGGTGATCGGGGGTATCGCCACCTGGATAATGGTGAGCTCCACTCTCTCCGACCAGAACATCGTGACTTCGGAGGATGCTTGCCTGCCCGAACGCTCGGTGGCGGACCCGTTCACCGCCTATTGCGAGGCGAAGGTGATCGAGAAGCACACGCTCGAATCGACCGGCGGGCTCACCTACGCAGAATTGGACCGGGAGGACCCGCTTCGCGAGGTCGCCCTCACCTCTTCGTTCCTCCAGGCCTCGCTCTTCACCTCGGTGGTGGCGTTCGGAGTGGCGGCGATGGCAGTCGGGATGGGTTTGATCTTCATCCTGATCGGGCTTGGCATCCGTGACGTCGCCCAGTTCGCCACCGACAGCGAGGGTCGGCCGACTCAGACCTGATCGATCGGCTCGAAGCGGATGAAGGGGGCCGACTCGACCCACCGGTCGAGCGCCCCCCTCACCCGCTCCGGATCGGATCCCCAACTCTCGGTGAGGGCGCGGAACAGGATCCTCCGGCGTATCTCAGGGTCCGCCTCCGGGGTCCCCCTCACCGGGATGTCCGCATTGATCCCCCTCTTGAGATGCAGGATGAACTCAGGGTTGGCCTCTATGTTCGCCATCCAGTCCCGCTTCCAACCCGGGCGCCCGGTCAGGTACAGCTCGCCGTCGAACTGGTGGAAGTAGATCTCGATCCGATGGCGTCGACCGCTCACCCGGCCGGTTGTGGTGATGTCGGCGATCCCGCCCAGATTCAGGGCCGTCCGTACTGCACTGTCCACCATGCTGGGAACCGGCCCGATCTTCTGCTTGTTCCCGCCGGGTAACTTGCCCCCCACATGGGCCAACTCATCCAGGTCGACGCCAGCCCGATGGGCCGCGTCGCCGTCTTCTCCACCGACCGCTCCCTGACCGGCCAGGACGGGATCAGCTTCTCGCCCGACGCCGTGGACGGGTCCGATCCGCCCCATGACCTGGCCCGCCGGCTGTTCACCGCGGACCGGGAGATCGATCACGTTCACGTCCTCTCCAACACGGTTTCGGTGCGCCGTCGTGAGACCTGGGACGCATCGGCGGTGGAACGGGCCTCCGATGTGATCGCCAACCTCTTCATCTTCTACGGCATCGAGCGGGATGGGGAGGAGGACGTCGAGCAGCTGCGCGAGGAGAACTACAACGCATCGATCAGCCACATCCGGGTGGCCAACGACGAGTTGTGGGTGATGAGGGTCGTGCCCGACCAGCCCATCGACCCGTTTCTCCCCGGCCAGTACACCACCCTGGCCCTGGGCTATTGGGAGCCTCGGGCCGACGAGGCGATGGAGAGACTGGTCCCCGGTCAGCACGAGAAGATGGCCCGCCGCTCCTACTCGGTGTCGAGCTCGATGATCGACGACGATGGCGAGCTGCTCCCCCCGCACACCCCCTTCGTCGAGTTCTACATAGTCAAGGTGCGGCCCGAGCACGAAGGGGAGCCCCCCGTGCTAACCCCCCGGTTGTTCGCCAAGGAGGTGGGGGATCGTCTCTACATGGGCCGCAAGTTCACCGGGCGCTACACCTTGGACGGCGTGAGCCCCACCGACAACGTGGTCTTTCTCAGCACCGGGACCGGCGAGGCGCCCCAGAACATGATGACTGCCGAGTTGCTCCGGCGAGAGCATCCGGGACGGATCCTGAACGCGGTCTGTGTCCGGTATCGGGCCGACCTGGCCTACACCGAGCAGCACGACGTGCTGATGGGCCGGTATCCCAACTACCGCTACCTGGCCCTGACCACAAGGGAACCGGAGAACGAGGGGAACAAGATGTACCTCCAGGACCTGGTCGCCTCCGGGCGTCTCGAAGAGGAGCTGGGCGCGCCGCTTGACCCGGAGAGCACCCATGTCTTCCTGTGCGGCAACCCCGCCATGATCGGGCTCCCCGAGTGGACCGAGGAGGGCCCGGTCTTCCCCGAGACCCTCGGCGTGTGCCAGCAGCTCCATGAGCGCGGCTTCACCATCGACCACGGCAAGACCCGCGGCAACGTCCACTTCGAGGAGTTCTGGACCGAACGGTGAGGGGCCGGCCCCCTACTTGCCGGCGCGCTCCCGACGCTGGGCCTCGGCGACGGCGATGGCGGTCATGTTGACCACGTCGTTGACCGAGGCGTCCCGTTGCATGACGTGGACCGTCTTGGAGAGGCCGCTGAGGATGGGGCCGATCACCTCGGCGTCTCCCAGCCGGTTGAGCAGCTTGTAGGAGGCATTGGCCGCGGTGAGGTTGGGGAACACGAGGACGTTGGCCGCCCGATTGAGCGGGCCTCGGGGACGCCGGTCCATGAGCAGTTCGGCGACCACCGCGGTGTCGGCCTGCATCTCGCCGTCGACCGGGATGTCGGGTCGGGCCAGCCGGAACAGCTCAACCGCCCGCCGCACCCGGGCCGGCTCGCTCCCGCCCGACGATCCGAAATCGGAGTAGCTGATGAAGGCGACACGCGGGCTCCGGGCGAAGTCCTCCTCGGCCGTGGTGGCGGCCGCGAGCCCGATCTCGGCCAGTTGCTCGGCGGTCGGCTCGATGTTGACCGCGCAATCGGTGAAGAACAGCGGCGTACCGCGCACCACGACCAGATAGACGGAGCTGACGATGGAGCGGCCCTCCTCGACCTGGAGCACCTGGAGGGCGGGCCGTATCGTCTCCGGGTAGTAGCTGCTCAAGCCACCGATCACCGCATCCGCCGCTCCCTCGCGCACCATGAGGCAGGCGTACATCGCCGGGTCCTCGGTCTGCTTCCACGCATCCTGGAGCGACAAGCCCTTGTGCCGGCGCAACTGCTCCAGGACCAGTGCGTAGCGATCCCGCTCCGACTCCTCGCGAATGTGGTCGACCACCTCGATCCCGTCGATGGAGATGCCGGCGTCGTCGGCCAGGGCCGCGATCTTGTCGGCGTCGCCGAGCAACACTGTGTCGGCGATCCCCTCGTCGGTGACCCTGCGGGCGGCCCGGATCATCCGGACGTCCTCGGCATGGGGGTAGACGACCTTCTTCGGCTGCTCCATCGCCCGGGTGGTGATTGCGTTGATCAACCCGTAGGAGGCGTTGAACCTGGTCTGGAGCTGGGTGATGTACTCGTCGAAGTCGGCGATGGGGGCACGGGCCAGGCCCTCCTCCATGGCCGCCCTCGCCACCGCCGGGGCCACCCGCCACAGCACGCGGGGGTCGAACGGCTTCGGGATCAGGTACTCGGGCCCGAAAGAGAGACGATCGAGGTCGTAGGCCCTCAGCACGCTGTCGGGGACCGGCTCCCGAGCCAGCTCGGCGAGGGCGCGAGTGGCGGCGATCTTCATTCCCTCCGACACACCACGCGACCTCACGTCGAGTGCCCCACGAAAGATGAAGGGGAACCCGAGGACGTTGTTCACCTGGTTGGGGTAATCACTGCGACCGGTGGCCATGATCACGTCGGGACGGGCGGCGGTGGCGTCGGGATAGCTGATCTCGGGATCGGGGTTGGCCAGGGCGAACACGATCGGGTTCTCCGCCATCGACTGGATCATCTCCTTGGAGACGGTTCCGGCGGCGGAAACGCCCATGAAGACGTCGGCGTCGACCATGGCGTCCTCGAGGGTGCGGGCGTCGCTGTCGACCGCGAAGTCGCGCTTGATCTCGTTGAGGTCGTCACGACCGGAGTGGATGACACCGGTCGAATCGACCATGAGGATGTTCTCCGGGCTGACGCCGAGCCCGATGAAGAACCGGGCCGAGGCGATGCCGGCCGCCCCCGCCCCGGCGAAGACGATCCTGGTCTTGGCGATGTCGCGCCCGGTGAGCTCGAGAGCGTTGAGAAAGGCGGCCCCGCCGATGATGGCGGTGCCGTGCTGGTCGTCGTGGAACACCGGGATGTCGAGCCGGCCGCGCAGGGTGTCCTCGATTACGAAGCACTCTGGCGCTTTGATGTCCTCGAGGTTGATCCCGCCCACGGTGGGGGCGAGCAGCTCGCAGAACTTGATGACGTCCTCGGGGTCGGTGGCGTCGATCTCTAGGTCGAAGACGTCGATGTCGGCGAACCGCTTGAACAGGACCCCCTTGCCTTCCATCACCGGCTTGCTGGCCAGGGGCCCGATGTTGCCCAGACCCAGCACCGCCGACCCATTCGACACCACCGCCACCAGGTTCCCCCGGTTGGTGAAGCGGAAGGCCGCGTCGGGATCGTCGGCTATGACCAGGCACGGCTCGGCCACCCCCGGTGTGTAGGCCAGGCTCAGGTCGGCCTGGGTCGCTGTCGGCTTGGTCGACCGGATCTCGATCTTCCCCGGTCGCGGCTTCTCGTGGTACTCGAGCGCTTCGGAGAAGGTGGGTCTGTCGGGCATAGGGCCCCGAGCCTATCGGCTTTCTCCGGGGTCGAATCCTGCCGAGCCGTCTCGGCCCGCCCGGCGGCGGCGACGGCGCCCTTTATCGCTCGACGGCACCTGGCTTTACAATCGATGGGGACGTGACCACCTCGAAGCTCCCGATCTACCACGACAACGGCTACAAGGTGATGGCCGGCTGGCGGGTCGGGCACGCCCCGGAGGAGTCGACCACCCGCTCGGGTCTGCTCGTACCGATCGGCACCAAGGACGGCAACGACGCCTTGGCGCTGCTCGACGTCAAGACCGGTCAGCGCTTCTGGGCGGTGCCCACCGGCGCCTGGCGATTCATCTGGCCGGCGTCGGGGAAACCGGTGATCGCGGTGCGCGAGTCGCAGATCATCGCCGAAGAGGAGCTCGAGCACGTCGGGGACGAGGGCCAATACCTCTGAGCCGGCCTAATCACCCCGCACCGTCGGTCACGAGCGACGAAGATCTCCCGACCCCATGACACAAGAGCACGCCTCCCGTCGTCGCCGCAGGCTGACCGCCACCGTCACCGACCTCGAAGTCGCGATTCAGCGAGCGTTCCTGGTCGGAGTCGAGCTGCCCGGGATGCCCACCGTCGACTCTGAGCGGAGCCTGGATGAGCTGGCCCTTCTCACCGACACGGCCGGGTCCGAGCCCGTCGACCAGGAGCTGGTCCGGCGCACACGCATCGATCCCTCTACCTACATCGGCTCGGGCAAAGCCGAGGAGCTGGCCACCCTGACCAAGGCCCTGGACATCGATCTGGTCGTTTTCGACAACCAGCTCACCCCGGCCCAGCAGCGCAACCTGCAGAAGCTGTTCGGCTGCGACGTGGTGGACCGGGAGGGTCTGATCCTCGACATCTTCGCCCAGCATGCCCATACCAAGGTGGGCGCCCTCCAGGTCGAGCTGGCCATGAACCGCTACAACCTTCCCCGGCTTCGGGGCAAGGGCACCAGCCTGTCCCAGCAGGGCGCCGGGGTCCTGGCCCGCGGCCCCGGTGAGACCAAGCTGGAGACCGACCGCCGGCGCATCCTGCAGAGGATCTCGAAGCTGGAGCGTGAGTTGAAGGAGACGGTCGGCCACCGGGAGACCCAGCGCAAGGCGCGGAGACGGTCCGAGATTCCCCAGGTCTCGATCGTGGGGTACACCAATGCAGGGAAGTCGACCCTGCTCAACGCCCTCACCGATGCCGGCGTCCTGGTCGAGGACCGGCTCTTCGCCACCCTCGACTCGACCGTGCGCCGTTTGGAGCTGCCCAACCAGGGGACGGCCCTCCTCGCCGACACCGTCGGCTTCGTCCGCCGGCTCCCCCACCATCTTGTCGAAGCCTTCCGGTCGACG
>DASUSU010000196.1:0-3287 GCA_036374915.1 Acidimicrobiia bacterium
GAGTCCCGCTTTGCCGAGTTCCCGGCGATGGCGGCTGCTGCGGGTGGTGACGAGAGACTGGTGTCCGAGGCCGTGGGTCGGGCTCGAGCGGCCTCGGCCGAGTTCGCCGACTGGCTCGAGGGCGTGTACCTGCCCCGGGCCGATCCCGCGGACGCAGTGGGCCTGGAGCGCTATCTGGAGGGCTCCGAGTACTTCCTCGGGATGGACCTCGACCCGGAGGAAACCTATCAGTGGGGATGGTCCGAGGTGCACCGGCTTCTCGCGGAGATGAAGACAACCGCCGCCGAGATCGATCCCGATCGAGACGTCGAGCAGGTGATCGACCTCCTGGAGACGGACCCGGACCGCTCCGCCCCGGATCATCAGGCGTTCGCCCGATTCGTCGAAGGGATCCAGGCCCGAGCTGTGGAGCAGCTCGATGGGACCGCATTCGACGTCCCGCCCGAGATCCGGCATGTGACCGTCAACATCGCTCCTCCGGGCGGCAGTCTCGGGGCGTGGTATCACACGCCTTCGGAGGACTTCACCCGGCCCGGCTCGATCTGGTACGCCCCGGGGAGCCGGACCCGGATCCCGTATTGGCAGGAGGTCTCGACCGCCTATCACGAGGGTTTCCCCGGTCATCATCTCCAAGTCGGGTTCGCGGTCCTACAGCGGGAGAAGCTGTCCCGCTTCCATCGGATCTTCATCTGGTACTCGGGTGCCGGGGAGGGATGGGCGCTGTACGCCGAACGTCTGATGGACGAGCTCGGCTATTTCGAGAACCCGGAGTATCGACTCGGCCTGCTCACCAGCCAGCTGTTTCGGTCGACCCGGGTCGTTGTCGACATCGGCCTGCATCTGGAGAAGGAGATCCCCTCCGACGCCCCGCTTCACGCCGGAGAGCCCTGGGACTACCAGCGTGCGGTCGACTACATGGAGAAGGTCGCGCTCCAGCCCAGGGACATGTCCGAGTCGGAGGTGTTGAGGTACCTGGGATGGCCGGGTCAGGCGATCTCGTACAAAGTGGGGGAGAGGGAGATCCTGGACATGCGTGACGAGGCGATGAGTGCCGGCGGAGGCTCATTCGACGCCAAGGACTTCCATCGCAAGCTGTTGGAGGCCGGGGCGATCCGGCTCGACCACCTCCGGGAGACGATCACGGGGACCAGCTGATCAGGAGGTTCGCCGGTCAGCAGCCGTTGGCGACGAGGGTCGGGTGTGGATTCAGGGCCAGGCCGTTCTTGTACATCCCGAAGTGGAGGTGGGGGTTTGTCCCCTTGGCGTTGCCGGAGGTCCCCACATAGCCGATGACGTCTCCGGCGCTCACCTTGCCCGTCTTTCCCGCCGCATCGAGGTGAGATCCGAGGTATTCGATCCCGTCGCTCCCGTACAGGTTGAACTGGAGACCGCCCACCGTCCCCTCGATCAACTCCAAGGTGCCGGACACCGGCGCCCTCACCGGCGAGCCACGCCCGGCGAAGAGGTCGTTCCCCTCGTGGTAGCGCGAGCCGCCGCGGGGGAACCCCCAGTCGTTGAAGTACCTGGCGCCGTCGACAGGGCAGACCCATCCCGAACCGCCCGGGACATTGAGTGTCTGGCCGGACCGGATCATGTTGACGTCGGAGAGACCGTTGAGCTCGGCCAGCTTTGAGACGCTGGTGCCGTGGCGGGCCGCGATGTCACCGAGGCGGTCGCCCTTCTTCACCACGTAGGAGCCGGAGCCGCTGCCGCCGCTGACGAAGGTCGGGCCGTCGAGGAAGAGCCGCGTCCCGGTGTAGACCTTCCCGTTGGAGATCCCATTGGCCTTGGCGATGTCATCCGGCGAGACGCCGTTGTACTGGCCGGCGATGGTGTCCAGCGTCTCGCCCCTCTTCACGATGTGAAAGCGCCCGGAGCGCGAGGCCGGGCTGGTGTCGGTCGAGCCTTCGCTGTCTCCGTCGGAGCCAGCGGCGGCCGGCCCCGCGGCCGGAGCCTGGCCCGTGGCCGGAATCTGCAATTGCTGTCCCGGGATGATCAGATTGGGGTTCTTCAGCTTGTTGGCCCGGGCGATGCTGGCGGCGTTCGCCCCGTAGGCGGAGGCGATCCGGGACAGTGTCTCGCCCTTGGCCACGACGTGCAGGGTTTCGGGGTTGCCGTCCACGCCGGGGATCAGGATCACCTGGCCGGGGCGGATCAGGTCGGGATTGCCGATGCCGTTGAGCTCGACCACCTCGGACAGGGCGACCTTGTGATCGCGTGCGATCTCGGTGAGAGTGTCGCCTCGTTGCACGGTGTATTGCACCGAGAAGAGGGCAACAGTCAGGGCGAGAATCGAGCCGACGGCGAGGGCGCGGGCACGACGAATGACCGGCATGAAGGTCCAACTCCTTCAGGCCCCTGTTCCGTCCGCCACGTCGAGCCTACCCGCAGATCGCGAAAATGCCAGCAAACGACCTTCACGGGGCCAAGCCGGGCTTTCCGGCGAGGAGACGGAGCTGGCCGCAGGCGGCGTCGATGTCGCGACCCCGGGTGTCCCGGATGGTCACGTTGACCCCGCGTCGTCTCAGCTCCCGGGCGAAACCCTCGATGTTGCCCTCGCTCGATGCCCTGTGCTCGGTCAAAGGGGTGGGGTTGAGGGCGATCAGGTTGACGTGGGCGCGGAGACGCAGGGCGATGGCAGCCAGCTTCCCGGCCTGGTCGACCGTGTCGTTGACCGCCTCGATCATGGTCCATTCGATGGAGAGACGTCTCCGTTTCTTCTCCAGGTAATCGGCTGCGGCGGCCTCGAGCTCCTGGAGCGGATAGCGTCGGTTGATCGGGACCAGACTGGCTCTCAACTCGTCGTCGGCAGCGTGGAGGCTGATGGCCAGCGAGACCGGCCAGGGCTCGCCGGCCAGCCTCCTGATCCCGGGGACGATGCCCACCGTCGACACCGTGATCGAACGCGCCGACAGGCCCATCACCTCGATCATCCGGCGTATCGCCTCCCTGACCCGGTCGTAGTTGGCGAGCGGCTCGCCCATCCCCATGAACACCACATTGGTCAGGTGGTCCGGCGTTCCTGGCATCCCGACCTGACGGAGGAACGCCTGGGCATATGCCACCTGCGCCGTGATCTCCCCCGGGTCGAGATGGCGCTCGAACCCGAACTGCCCGGTGGCGCAGAACGTGCATCCGAGCGCGCAGCCGGCCTGGCTCGAGATGCAGAGCGTCGCCCGGCGGGGATAACCCATCAGGACCGCTTCGATGGCCGCCCCGTCCGGGGCTCGGAACAGCCATTTGCGGGTCTTCCCCGCGTCGGCGGTCTGCTCCACTTCAAGCTGGAA
>DASUSU010000197.1:0-12318 GCA_036374915.1 Acidimicrobiia bacterium
GTGGCCGCCCTGGCCGCGGTGGCCGTCATCCTTTAGAGGGTCGCCGGATCGCTCCCGCAGCGTGCCATCCTGAGGTCCCATGGCGGTTCCCCGTTCCATCCTCTCCCGGCAGTTCCTGCCTGCGGCCATTGCCATCTTCACCACCGTCGCCATCACCGCGTTCGAGAGTCTGGCGGTCAGCGCAGCCCTTCCCGAGCTCACCGCCGATCTCGGCGGGGTGCGACTCCTCCCCTGGGTGGTGACGGCGTTTCTCCTCGCATCGGGAGTGACGACGGCGATCGCCGGTTCGCTGATCGACGCCCTGGGGACTTCCACCGTCTTCCGCTGGGCAACGATCGGATTCGCCATCTCGTCGCTGGCCGCCGGTGCCGCAACTTCGATGCCGCTGCTGGTGGCGGCCCGGGTCCTGCAGGGGGCCTCGGGGGGAGCGATCATCTCGGTGGGCGTCGCCGCGGTCGCCCTGGTCTACCCCAGCCATCTCGCCGGTCGGGCCTTCGCGGCCAACTCCAACGTCTGGGGCGTCCTCGCCTTCGGCGGTCCCGCCTTGGCCGCCCTCCTGCTCCAGGTGGGCTCGTGGCGCTGGATCTTCCTGATCATGGTCCCGATAAGTGCGATGGCGCTGATCGCAGGCTGGCGCAACCTTCCCGGGCCGATCGAGCCCACCAAGCTCCAGGTCGACTGGACAGGGGTGGGTTTGCTGGTGGTGACCACGGGAGCACTGCTTGCGGCCCTGTCCAACCTCGGCGCGGCGTCGTTGCCCCTGGGCCTGATCGCGGTCGGGTTCGCCGGGCTCTCGTGGAGACGCATGGGTCGGAGGCCGGGGTCGCTGCTCGACCGCCGCTTCATCGGCGTCTACCCGTTTCGTCATCTCGGCCTGGCCGCCTCGTTGACCCTTGTGGCCGTGATGGGGCTGTCCACATATCTGCCGGTGTACGTACGGGGGGCCAGGGGAGCCACCGCCTCCGCGGCGGCCTGGTCGGTCCTCTGGACGACCGTCGGTTGGACCGTGGCCGCCAACGTGGCCGGGCGGATAACGGACCGGGTGAGCGAGCGTTCGGTGCTCAGGGCCGGCGCCTGGATCGGCCTGCCCGCGATCGCGGCGGCCTGGATGGCGGTTGCCGGGCAGGCCCCGCTTCCCGTGGTGTTCCTCACCTACTTCGTCATGGGCACCTCGGTTGGCTCCGTGACCAACGCCGCACTGCAGATGGTGCGACACGAGGCGCCGGACAACCTCGCCGGTCGGGCGACTTCGGCACATGCCTTTCTCCGCACCCTCGGCGTGTCGGCGGGGGCGGGTCTGGCTGGGGGCGTCATCCTGGCCACAGTTGCCGCCTCGGTGGGGGACATCGGATCGGTACGGGCGGCACTGGCCGGCGAGGCGACGGATCTGGCCGGCGAGGCGGTGGCCGCGCTGGGTCGTGGCTTCGCCCTGGCTCACGGGGTGAGCCTGGGGATGATGACGGCGGTCGTGGTGATCGCCACCCGGCTTCACCGGGGCGACGATGCCCCGCGGTCGGAGGCGGAACCCAGGAGGTGAGCCAGGTTCCGCGAGCTCTCGTCCCGCACGGGCGGGGAGTGCCGAGGAGGCACATCGGCTCGACCCGGAGGGCCGGGCCCATGTGCTACCTTGAATGACAGCCGTGTCATTCGCCCACCTCCACGTTCACACCGAGTACTCGATGCTCGACGGTGCGGCCCGGATCGAGGATGTGGTGGCCGCGGCCGTGGCCGACGAGCAACCGGCCATCGCCATCACCGACCATGGGGTGCTCTACGGGGTGGTCGACTTCGTCAAGACGGCGAAGACGGCGGGCATCAAGCCGATCATCGGGATCGAGGCCTATCTCACCGACGGGTCCCGTTTCGACCGGCCCCCCGCCAGCGCCAACCGCCGCTACCACATGAACCTCCTCGCCGAGAACGAGGTGGGGTACCGCAACTTGCTCCAACTCTCCTCCCGGGCCTTCCTCGAGGGCTATTACTACAAGCCGAGGATGGACTTCGACCTGCTCGCCGAGCATGCCGAGGGGATCATCGCCACCTCGGGATGCCTGGGCGGGCTCGTGGCTCAACTGCTCGCCCCGGACTCGGTCAGCGAAGAGGGCAACAAGGGACAGGTGCGTGACTTCGACGGTGCCCTGGCCGCGGCGGGGCGGTTCCAGGACATATTCGGGCGAGGCAACTTCTTCATCGAGATCCAGGACCACGGGCTGGCGGCGCAACGGGCGATCATGCCCGATCTCCTCGAGATCTCGAGACTCACCGGGGCTCCGCTCCTGGCCACCAACGACGCCCACTACACCCGGCAGTCCGAGCACGACGCCCACGACGTCCTGCTCTGCATCCAGACCGGCTCGCTGCGCGACGAGCAGGGCCGGCTTCGCTTCGAAGGTAACGAGCACTATCTGAAGACAGCTGCCGAGATGCGACGCCTCTTTCCCGAGGACACCTTTCCCAAGGCGTGTGACAACACGCTCTTGGTGGCGGAGCGGGCCGAGGTCGACCTGGAGTTCGGCAAGATCCTCCTCCCCAGCTTCCCGGTGCCGTCAGGTGAGACCGAGGTCAGTTATCTGCGCAAGCTGGTCGACCAGGGAGCGCGTGACCGATATGGGCCCGACCCCGCCCCCGAGGTGTGGGACCGGGTGGAGCACGAGTTGAAGATCATCGAGGAGATGGGATTCCCCGCCTACTTCCTGATCGTGTGGGACCTGATCCGCTATGCCCGCGACAACGGGATCAGGGTCGGCCCGGGGCGAGGCTCGGCCGCCGGCTCCATCGTCTCCTACTGCCTCCGCATCACCGATCTCGACCCGCTCGCCTATGGCTTGATCTTCGAGCGTTTCCTCAATCCGGGTCGACGCCAGATGCCCGACATCGACATGGACTTCGACGAGCGCTATCGGGCCGACATGATCCGCTATGCAGCCCAGAAGTACGGGGCCGACCGGGTGGCCCAGATCGTCACCTTCTCCACGATCAAGGGCAAGCAGGCCCTGCGCGACGCGGCCCGGGTCCTCGGGCATCCCTATGGGGTGGGGGACCGGGTGGCCAAGGCGATGCCTCCGTCGATCCTGGGCCGGGAGGCAACGCTGGCTCAGGTGCTGACCCCACCCCCACCCGATGCCGACTCGACCGTCAAGGACTGGTACGCAAACGCCCAGGGTCTGCGCGACCTGTACGAGTCCGATCCCGCGGTGAGAGAGACCGTGGACGCGGCGCGGGGACTGGAAGGCCTGCGCCGCCAGGACTCGATCCACGCCGCGGCCGTGGTGATAGCCCCGGAGCCGCTGATCAACATCGTCCCGATCCAGCAAAAGGGCGAGGGCGCCGAGGTGGTCACCCAATACGAGATGTACGGGGTGGAGTCACTCGGCCTGCTCAAGATGGACTTCCTCGGTCTGCGCAACCTGTCGATCATCGAGCGCTGTCTCGAGTTGGTCGAGAAGAGCAGCGGGGAGAAGGTGGACATCGACTCGGTCCCGCTCGACGACGAGAAGACCTTCGAGCTGCTCCAATCGGGCAGCACGGTCGGCGTCTTTCAGCTGGAGGGCAACGCGATGCGCTCCCTGATCCGCTCGCTGAGGCCCGACTCGTTCAACGACGTGATCGCACTCGTCGCCCTCTATCGGCCGGGACCGATGGGGGCGAACATGCACAACCTCTACGCCGACCGGAAGAACGGGCGCGCCCCGATCGAGGAGCTTCACCCGGCGGTCACCGAGAAGCTGGCCGATACCTACCAGATCATGGTCTACCAGGAGCAGGTGATGCAGGTCGCCCAGGGGGTGGCCGGCTACTCGATGTCGGACGCAGAGGCGCTCCGGCGGGCAATGGGGAAGAAGATCAAGGCGGTGATGCAGGCCGAGGAGGAGAAGTTCGTCGCCGGCTGCGTGGCCCAGGGTTACACCGACGAAGTGGGTCGCGACATCTTCAGGCTCATCGAGCACTTCGCCGGCTACGGGTTCGCCAAGTCGCACTCCGCCGCTTATGGGCTGGTCGCCTATCAGACCGCCTATCTGAAAGCGCACCACCCGGCCGAGTACCTGGCCGCGCTCCTCACCGCCACCAAGAAGGACAAGGACAGGACCGCGGTCTACCTCAACGAGTGCAGGCAGATGGGGATCAAGGTCCTCGTCCCCGATGTCAACGAGTCCGACTCCGACTTCACCGTTCACGACGGCCGTATCCGTTTCGGGCTGTCGGCGGTTCGGAACGTCGGCGAGGCGGTGGTGGAGAAGATCGTCGAGGCTCGTTCCGATCAGCCCTTCGAGTCGTTTCAGGACTTCGTCGACCGTGTCGACGTCTCCGCACTGAACAAGCGAACCGTCGAGTCGCTGATCAAGGCGGGCGCCTTCGACGGGATCGGTCACCCCCGCAAGGGGTTGACCCTGGTCTACGAGCAGATACTCGACGCCACCCTGGAACGACGCCGCAACGAGGACATGGGCCAGTTCAGCCTGTTCGCCGGGGACAGCGAGGCGGTGTCGCAGGGCTCGATCGACGTACCCGACCTGGTCTGGCCACAGAAGATCCGCCTCGCCTTCGAGAAGGAGATGCTGGGGCTCTACGTGTCCGACCACCCGCTGCTCTCGGTGGGCCAGGCCCTGGCCGCGGCGACCACGACCACGATCAGCCAGCTCGAGGAGCTGACCGATCGGGCCAATGTCACCGTCGGGGGCCTGGTTGCCGGCATCACCCGGCGCTGGACCCGAAACGGCGATCCGATGATCTTCTTCCAACTCGAGGATCTGGAGGGCTCGGTCGAAGTCGTCGCCTTCCCCCGGACGGTCAAGGACCACGGTCACGTCGTGGTCGAGGACGCGGTGGTGATCGTCTCCGGCTATCTCGATCATCGCGGCGACGAGGTCAAGGTGATGGCCAGGGAGATCAAGGAGCTCGAGATCCGGGACGACTCGACCGTGCGTCTCAAGACCCCGGCCGCCACCCTCACCCCCGAGTTGGTGGCGCGGCTCAAGACCATCCTCTCCCAACACCCGGGAGCGGCACCGGTCTATCTGAACATGACCAGCGACCAGGGGGTCAAGGTGCTCAAGCTGAGCGATGCCCATCGGGTCGAGCCGCGCACCGCCCTCTTCGCCGAGTTGAAGGAGCTACTCGGCCCGAGCGCGATCCTCTGAGCTCAGCCGCGACGGGGCCAGATCTGGCGCTGCGCGACCTGGGCCAGGGCAGTGGAGCGGCCGTGCTTGCGGCCAAGTGCGTATGCGGCCAGGGCGGTTGACACGGCCACCGTGCCCAGAGCGCTGGCGGCGATGGCCCGCTTGGTCTTGCGGGCGAAGATGACAACCGGCCAGCCCCTCTCGTGCGCGACCGAATCGAGCTGTGAGTCGGGATTGACCGCAACCGGGTGGCCCACCGCCTCCATCATGGGAAGATCGGAGATGGAGTCGGAGTAGGCGTAGCACCGCTCCAGGTCGTAGCCGCGGTCGGCGCTGATCTTCTCTATGGCCTCCACCTTCCCGACTCCGTAGACGAAGGGCCCGTCGAGCTCGCCGGTGTAGTGCCCGGCGACTACTCGTCCCCGGGTCCCGATGGCACCGGTCATGCCCAGTGATCGGGCCAGCGGCTCGACGATCTCGTGGGGCGCGGCGGACACGATCCAGGTGTCGCGACCCGACTCGTGATGCAGGTTGATCAGCTTGCGGGACTCGGGCCGCACCCTGGCCACCAGCTTGGGCAACACGGCAGCTCCCACCATCTCCAGCGCCTGCACGGAGGAGCCGGCGATCCGGGTGAGGAAATCACCCTTGACGTCGTCGGTGGCGTGGCCGGTGTCCCCCAAGATCCGGAAGCTGAGGGCGGAGACGGCCCAACGGCCGATGTCGCCGCTGGTGGCGAGACCCTGACGCCATGCCTCGACACCCAGAGGGAAGGCCGAGGCCCCTGAGATGAGGGTCCGGTCGAGGTCGAAGAAGGCGGCGGCGGCAGTCATGCCCTCAGGATAAGGCGAGTCGGGCCAAAGACCAGTGATGACTCAGCCTCGCATCCCGACCGCTTCCCAGGGCATGTCGGTGGAGTCGTCGAGGAGCCGGGCGAGACCGTCGAGATCGGTGGGAGGGGTGGGGGACCAGCGAATGGTGGCGATGTGGGCGCCGTAGCGGGAGGAGAACTCCTCGCGCGTGTCCCGCTGTCGCAGGGTCTCCGCAGCCCAGCGTGCCAGGTTCTGCTCGAGGACGACCGAGGTGCCCGGGGGCGCCGTCGCCTCCGCCCAACCTTCGGGCAGGATCCGGTTGAAGATCACCGCGGCCGGGCTGACCGCGAGCCCGGGAAGCTCGCGGTAGAACTTGATCGCCTCTCGCACCGGAGCAGGATCCGACGTCGTCACCACGAACACCGTCGCCGACGCCAACACCCGCTCGATCTCCCGCCCCCTCTGGGCGACACCGTCGTAGGTGGTCCTCAAATCGAGCAGGAACTCGGCTACACGCTCCAGCAGATCGGAGCCGAGAACGGAGTCGGCTATGCGGAGGACCGGCTTGGCCGCCAGGTTGTAGAAGGCCCGGCGCCCGGGAAGGGGCCCGCCCGTGATCCATCTGAGGAGACGACCACCGACCAGGTCGGCCATCTGGGCCGGCGCGGCGAAGAAGTCGATGCCGCCGCCGGACGGGGGGGTGTCCACGATGACCAGGTCCCAGGCCTGGGCCTGGACGAACGTGGCCGCCTGGTCGGCGGCGGCATAGGACTGCGACGCGGGGAAGTGCTCGGAAGCGGCCCGGAAGAACTCGTTGTCGGCGAGCCTGGCCGCCACCTCGGGATCGGCGTGTCTGGTCGCCACTGCCCGCCATGAGGCAGAGGCGTCGAGCATCGCCGCCCAGAGCTCGGGCTCATCGGCATGAGGCTGAGGCTCGTTGCCCAGTTCCTCGACACCCAGCGCCGTGGCCAGGCGACGAGCCGGATCGACCGTGACCACCAGGGTTCGCATGCCGCTCCGGGCTGCCTTGACGCCGAGGGCGGCAGCGACCGTGGTCTTGCCCACCCCACCGGCGCCGGTGATGAGGACCGTGTGCGTCACGTGATCATCTCGAACTCGTCGGCCATCCGGGCCGCCACCTCGCCCGGGGTGAACACCCCGTGCAGGTAGGGCAGCCTGTGGTCGGGGGGAAGCCGGTTCAGCCAGATCTGCTGCTCTTCCCAGAGCGATCGGTGCAGTTGGGCGGCCTCACCGACGGGGCCGGGTGGAGTGTCGGGGTCGGTCAGCTCGTCCAGGACGCGATTGGCGATCACGGTCGGCGGGGAGACGAGATCCTCCGTGGCCAGCCAGGCCAGCGTCTCCTCGGTCTCGGTGACCGGAAGCTCCTCGGGAAGGCTGACCACGACCATCTCGGTCAGGTTCTGGTCGCGCAGCATCTCCTGCATCGTCTCCGCCTGGGTGCGTATCCGTCCCGACGGCACCAGCTCGGAGATGGTCACCGGCGCACGGAGGAACGACCCGATCTGACCGGTCGGGGGCGCGTCCGCGATGACGACGTCCCATCGGTCCTCTTTCACCTCCCAGATCGCCTTGCCGATGGTGATGATCTCCCGGATGCCCGGGGCTGTGGTGGCCAGGGCGTCGAAGGCGCGAGCGAATGGGCCGAACCGGGTGATGCCCTTGATGCCGAGTTGCAGGGCGAGGTATTCGAGCAGGGCGTCGGATCGGACCATTTGCATGGCATGGAGCCCGGGTCTCAGCTCAGTTGGCTCGAATTCGAGCGGACCGGCCCCGAAGTGGGCGGACAGACCGCCCGGCGAGCCCATCTCCATGGCGAGGACCCGGAGGCCGCGTCGTTGCCCGAGGAGCGCGAGCCCGGCGGTGACCGCCGATCTGCCCGCGCCTCCCTTTCCCGAGATCAGGAGGAAGCGCTTCTCCAGCACGAACTGGCGGCTCTAGCCGGAGCTGCCCAGGGGGATGCGGAGGACGAGCTCGCCTTCCTCCACGCTCCACTTGGCGCTCCCGATCAGGGCATAGTCGGTGTAGTCGGTCTGCGCTCGCTCGACGAACAGTCTGCGTTCGTCACCGGCCACTGGCGGAAGCGGTCGATCCTTCACGGCGGCGGCGCGCTCCTGGTAACGCTGGAGCATGGCGTCGACATCGAATTGGGCCATCAGGCAACGCTAACGCGTTGTCCGCTTCAGGCTAGGAGCGGTAGGCGAAGATCCAGACTTCTGGCCTTTGGCCTATGGCCTCGAGGCTGCGGCGCGCCGTTGCGCGGCCTTGCGCTCGCCGGCGAGACGTTCCAATTCGACATCGCTGTAGTCGACGTGATTCATCGCGTTGGCGATCAACCGATGCCCGGCCACCTCTTCGATCGCCCGGTGCATCTCGTGGGCCACCCTGCGGTAGGCGGGATGACCGGCAGCCTGGCTGCGCAGCTCGATGAGGTGGAACGCCTGACGCGGGTTCATCTCCATGACGAAACGCACGTTGAATGCGAAGGGAACGACATATTGGGCGACGTCGGGCCCCAGGTCGTTGCGGAGATCCTCGTAGAGAGACCCCGACTCCGCCATGGTCCAGTGCCATCGGTCCCCGAGGCCTTCCTCCTCGACCTCGTCGGGGAGCTCGTAGCCGAGACGGGTCGAGTAGCGCTGCCATTCCAGGGTCATGAGACGATGACGTTGCAGGTCGCGGAACGCGCCGATGTCACATGACACGTCGAATCGATATGTGGTTCGCTCCATGGCCCGGCCCGGCTTGTGACGCCGGTTCTCCCGCTCTCCCACCAGAGAGGCGATTATCCCGGCGCGTTCCGCCTCTGTCATAGACCGCGCCAGCTCGAGCAGCTCGGCTTCGGGCAGCTCGGAGACCGCGTACAACGCCGCAGCCGCGATCTTCAGCTCCGCATCCGGGTCCCAGTCGACCAGGGTCACGGAAGGCCCGATGTCACTCGGCCCTGCCAGGCCCGAGGCGTGGCCCTCGAGATCGGAACGCACCCGCGCCAGGTAATGGGACCACCGCAACCCGCGCTCCTCGAGGTCGACCCGGGTGAGGAACGAGGGGATGATCTTCCTCAGCTCGCCCAGCATCATGGCTCCGTAGTCCTGCACCTCCCGAAGCGGGTTGGACTGCATGCGGACCAGTGACATCTCGTATGCCTGTCCGGTGCCGTAGATGCCCACGTTGGACAGTGTTGCCACCGGGAGCAGGCCACGGACCGTGTCACAGGCCTTGGCCCGGATCGTGGAGTTCCACACCATCTTCGAATCGCCCTCGGTCTGCGGGTGGAGCCGCTCGTACCGGGTGATCATCGTGGCGACCATTTCCGAGTAGGCGTCGAACACGCTCTCCATGTGGGCCAGGTAGCGCTGGCGATATGGCGACTCGGAGATCTCAGGGGGGACGAAATACCGGTAACGATCCCCGAGACGTGCGTCGTAGCGGATATAGCGGGTCGACTGCTCCAGATAGGCGGCGAGACGGCCCCACTCGAGCACCTTGGTCAGCAGGTTCGAAGCCTGCTCGCAGGCGAGATGGGCCCCTCCCAGCTGAGCGACCGAGTCGTCCCCATAGTCGAAGAAGACCCGGTGATAGAGCTGCTCGGCCTTTCGGGTGGCGACCAGAGGGTCGTCGTCCATTGCCCGGGCCATGGTCTCGATGCCCGAATCGGGGTCGGCGACGAACTCGTCGAGGAGAAGTCGGCGAAGCGACTTGGCCGACCGGGAGTAACGAGCGAAGAGGGCGCCCTTGACCACCTCGGGCAGGTTCACCAGGCCGAACACCGGCAAGTCGAGGTTGGTGAAGAAGCGGCCGAGGACGTCTCTCTCCTCGGCGGTGAACTCCTCCTGGTGGTAGACGGTCACGGGTCGGCGATTGTATGCCGGTGTCCGGGCCGAATCCGGTTACCGTTTCCAGGAGTGGCTGTGTTCTTGTTGCGACTCGGCGTGTTCCTCCTCTCGGCGATCGCCATCGGCATCGCCCTGATCCCGATCCTGGTCCTGATCGACCTGCTCGACGGGGGCACCGGCTGGGGTCTATGCCCCAACGGGATCGAGGCGTGCGACAACCCGTTCACCACAGCCGCCGAGATCGGAGTGCTGCTCACCTTCGGGCTCTTCCTGTCGGTGCTCGGGATCCGGCTGCTGATGCGTCTCGCCCGGAAGATGCGATCCGACGACTACCAGGTCAGTCAGTGAGCCGGGGTGACGGCTTCGGCCTCGACTGAGGCCCGGTCCGGCTGACGGGTGACCACGATGTAGATCGCGAGCAGGATCAGGCCCGCTCCTGCCCAGCCGGCGAGAGTGAGCCGTTCGCTCAGCACAACCCAGGCGGTGGCCACGGCGAACGCCGGCTCGGCGGCCAGGACCACCGCGGCGGTGGTGGCGCCCACGACGGTCTGGGCCCAGATCTGGAGGACGAAGCAGCCGGCGCTGGCGCCGAGCCCGGTGATGACGAGTGCGCCCCATACCGAGCTGGGCGGCTGGACCGGGCCCTCGATGAGGAGGGCGGCGGGAAAGGCGAGGGCAGCGGTCACGGTCAGCTGGACGGCGGTGAAAGGCACGACCGGATGATGACGGGCGAGTCGGGACAGCGCGACGATGTGGAGGGCGAACGAGAAGGCGCAGGCCAACGTGAGCAGATCCCCGCGCTCGAAGCCGAGACTGCCGGCCCCGGTGAGCAGCACCAGCCCGGCGAAGGACAAGGCTGCCCCTCCCGCGCTCCACCAGCTCGGGCCTCTCCGGGCGAACAGTGCGGCAAGGAACGGAGTGATCACGACGTACAGGCCGGTAATCAGCGCCGAATTGCTGGCACTGGTCCCGGTCAGTCCCGCGGTTTGGAACGCGTAGCCGCTGAACAGGGCTGCCCCGGCCACCGTCCCGTGCCACCAGATCTCCTTGCCCCGGGGGAGGGCAAACAGCGCCAACACCGCGGCGCCGATGAGGAATCGCCAGGCGACGAAGGTGAGTGGTGGAACCTGTTCCACCGCCGATTTGATGACGACGAAGGTCGCTCCGAAGACGAACGAGGCGACCAGCAGCGCCAACACCGCCCGGCTGCGATCAGTGCTGAGCATGGGCCGGGGAGAGTAGGCCCCCAGCCCATGCTCATTGGTCGGGTGTCAGTCGAGGCCGAAGGCGCCGGCCACCGGCAGCCAGCCGGGCTGGCCCCAGATGAACTGGCTGTCGGCGACGCCCTGAGTGTTGGTGTGCCGGAAGAAGAAGGTGGTGTTGCCCGGTCGGAACAGGGCGGGCGTGTCGATCCCGTCGATAAGCCCCCAATCACCGGCTACGAAGCGGTCCCCGGGATTGCCGAAGAAGAAGTCGTTGTCGGCGATACCCGTGGTCAAGGAGTTCCGGTAGTAGACGAAACCGGTCGATTCCCGATGGAGACCGACCTCGTCGATTCCGTCCCCGTCGAAGTCACCCACGAACGGCTTGTCCCCGGGGTTGCCGAACAGGAACGAGAACTCGGCCTGTCCCAAGCCTCCCTCGTTGGCGCCGAGTTGGTTGATGATGTAGAACCTCTGCTCCGAGGGCCGGTAGAGGGAAAGGGTGTCGCACCCGTCCCCGTCGAAGTCCCCGGCCAGGGGGATGTCGGCCGGGTTGCCGAAGAAGAAGCGGATGTCCGCCACGCCCTGGGTGTTGGAGTTGCGGAGATAGGCGAATGCATCGGAGAGACGGAACAGGCCCGGTGTGTCCACTCCGTCACAGTCCCAGTCACCCATGAACGGCACGTCACCCGGATTCCCGTAGAAGAACGTGGTGAATGCGCCGATCCGGTTGCGCAGCCGCCACTCACCGGTGACCGGGTCGACCAGGCCAACGGTGTCACCGACCGGTGCCCAATCGGCCTGGATGTCGAAGGCGGCGTGGCTGGTGAGGTTGGTCGGGCCGGAGCCGTCGGCCATCATCACGTAGATCTCCTGATCCCCGTCCCGGTTGGTCTGGAACAGGATCCTCGACCCATCCGGGGAATAGGCCGGGGCCGAGTCCGCGGCCGGGTCGTTGGTGATGCGGGTCGGATCACTCCCGTTGACGTTCATCACATAGATCTCCTCGTTCCCGTCACGAGTCGAGGAGAACGCGATCTTGGTGCCGTCGGGTGACCAGTCGGGGTTGTCGTCGCTCGCGGCGTTGTCGGTGAGCCTCGTCTGCGCGGACCCGTCGGCTCCCATCGAGTAGATCTCGGTGTTCGCATCACGATTGGTGACGAAGAGGATCTTCGTTCCGTCGGGCGACCAGGCCGGTCGGACGTCGTCAGCCGGGTTGTTGCTGATGTTGACCTGACCGGTGCCGTTGGCGTTCATCACGTAGATCTCGGCGTTGCCATCGCGCTGCGAGGTGAAGGCGATCATGGAGCCGTCGGGCGACCAGGCCGGCTGT
>DASUSU010000198.1:0-6658 GCA_036374915.1 Acidimicrobiia bacterium
CTCGATGGAGAACGCCCGGGCGATCCCGACGCGCTGCTGCATCCCTCCCGAGAGCTCACCGGGATACTTGTCTGCCTTGTCTCCGAGTTGGACCATCTCCAGGTACCGCTGACAGCGGGCCCGCGTCTCGTCACTGCGATCCTTTTGGACGAAGAGGAGGTTGTCGATCACCGTGCGCCAGGGAAGAAGACGCGCCGCCTGGAACACATAACCCGGTTCGGCTTCCCGGTTGTCCTGGGTGATGGTCACGGTCCCCGAGCTGGGGGTCTCGATCCCGCTGAGGATGTTGAGCAGCGTCGACTTGCCGCAACCGGAAGGCCCCACGATCGAGACGAAGACGTGACCCGAGACTTCCATGTTGACCTTCTCCAGGGCGACCACACGGTCTTCGCCGACCCCGAACTCCTTGTGCAGGTTCTCGACCTTGATCTCAGCCATCTACAGATTCCCACCTTTCGAAACTGTCGAGTCGATGCCGGCCTGGTCCTCGGCGACGAGAAGGCTCTCCCCCGCCACCGCTCCGAAGTCGCCCTCGGCCAACTCGACCGCCGACAGCTTCGGTCGCCACTTGAACGCCCGATCCGCCAGCCGGTCGAAGACCAGCTTCTCCAGAGCCAAGGCGAAGATGATGAAGAAGAGGGCGTAGCCGATTACCCCCTTGGCCCGGTGGGCGTCGTACCAGAACTTGATGGTCCACCCCATGCCCCGATCCGAGCCGAACACCTCGGCGATGACCAGCCCCTTCCACCCGATCGCATACGCATAGCGAATGGCGGCGAAGAAGAACGGAAGCAATGAGGGAAGAAGGACGTGTCGGGTGATCTTGTTCTGGGGCACGTCGAATGCACGGGCCATGTCGAACAGCTCCTTCGGCGTGTTGCGAACTCCTTCCCGCACGTTGATGATCACGAAAGGGATCCCGGACAGGATCACGGTGAGCACCGGGGCCTCATGCCCGAAACCGAAGGCGAGACCGAGGAACAGGGCCCAGACCAGGGCGGGCATGGCCAGGATCGCCATCACCCAGTCGTGGAAGAAGGCGTCCACCGACTTGGACAGTCCCATGGCCAGGCCGACCACGGTCCCGATGCCGAGGGCGATCAAGAACCCGACGGTCAAACGGACGATCGAGATGGCAAACATCCCGTAGAGGTTGGAGACGACGCTCCCGTAGCGGACCCCGCTGGTGAGGGTCACCTCCTCCCACATGAACACCAGCACCTCTTGGGGGGTGGGGAAGATCCGGGAGTCGATGGTGTAGTAGATCAGGTACCAGAGGCCGATCACCGCGAAGGGGAAGAGGATTCGCGCAGTCAATGGTGACTTGAGAACACGCATCGCCCCAGGGCTCGGACCTTGGGGCTTGGCCACGACAGTGGTCATGCGCTCACCTCCTCTCGCCACCGGAAGAACTTGTTCTCATATCGCTGCAGGACGACCTTCTCCAAGAACAGTGCGAAGACGAAGAAGGAGAGCACCCAGGTGAAGAACTCGTCCATCCGGAACAGTTGTGAGGCGACCCGCATCTCGAACCCGATCCCCTTGTTGGAGGAGAACACCTCGGTGAGCACGGTCACCTTCCATCCGATGGAGAAGCCGAAGCGGAGAGCGGTGAAGATGAAGGGGGCGAGGAAGGGGATGACGATCTCCCGTTGACGGCGCGCGGTGGAGACCCCGAACGCCCGAGACATGTCGATCAGGTCCTTGGGCAGGGCCCTGATCCCTTCGGCGATGTTCACGGTGACCAGGGCGAAGGTGGTCATGAAGATGGCGAATATCCACCCCTGGGGCTCGAAGCCCCATATCACCAAACCGGTCAGGGCCCAGATCAGACCGGGTGAGACCAGGCTGATGGTGGTGGCGTCCTTGAAGAACCCATCGATCCACCGGTTCTGGGTGAGGATGCCGAGGACGATGCCGAACAGGAAGGCCAGACCGAAACCGACACCAATCCTGGTCAGGGTGGCCCCGAAGCTGCTGAAGAATCGGCCGCTCTCGATCAGCTGGGGGAAGGTCTCGGCGATCCGGGTCGGACCGGGGAGGAGGTTCTCGTTGAGCATCCGACCGGAGAGGAACTCCCACACCCCGAGCACCACCACATAGCCGGCGATGCGCCAGAACCACCTTCGTCTGGTGTCCCGCTTACGCAGCGCGAGCAGACGCTCCTCTTCCGCCGATCGAGCGCCCGGCGCCGTCTGCTCGAGTGTCGTGGCCACGGTGTGTCCTCCGCTCCCGCTTGTCCCTTCCGGGGTCAGGGGAGGTGAGTGAGCCTACGCCCACTCACCTCCCGGGTTGTCAACTGGACGGCGCCTCGACGGCCTCGAACCTGGGCTGCTCGAAACCGGGCTCGAGCCGGTTCTGATTGTCCTCGTGCAGCTCGGTCATGAAGTCCCAGATCGCCCGCTCCGACTCGATCCACTCCTCGGTCAGATACACCGAGTCGACGAACCAGTTCCCGTCGCCCGACATGAACTCCTGGATGAAGGCCACGTCCTCGGGCTCCTCGACCGAGAAGTGCTGGGGATAGGTCTCGATGATCGCGGCCTGGGTGGCGGGATCGGCCCAGGCATCGATGCCCCTCTGCCACAACACGAGGAACGCCGCCGCCACTTCCGGGTTGGCGTCGTAGAACGACTCGGTGGCGGTGAACAGGTTGGACATCACGTGGTTCTCACCATCGTCGACGGTGGAGAACTGGGTGTACTGCTGGAACGGCATCAGCCCGTCGTACATGAGCACCAGCTCACCGGTGCGCAGGTAAGGGGCCGCCGCTTCGGGGATGATCACCGCCGCCTCGCAGTCGCCATTGAGCAGGTTCTGCGGGTTGACGAAGTGGTCGTTGACGATCAGCTCGTAGTCGCCGCCACCCACGAAGTAGTCGATGTCATGAAGCTGTTTCATCGCCACCGACCAGTACTGGGTGTTGGACACCGGGCTGCTCACACAGATCGGCGAACCGGCGGGGACATCGGGCAACTCGTTGTAACCGGTGTCGGCCCGGGTCATCATCGGGGAGCGTTGGAAGTTGTACTTCCCGAAGGTGACCGTCTTGACATCGGTCTCCTGTTCCAGGACCGGGATCTCCTGGGTGCCCATGGAGACGATGTCGCCATGACCGCCGGCGAAGAAGGTGAACTCGTCCCAGGTCGAGCTGGTGACGATCCGGGTGTTGAACTCCTCCTCCCAGTCGACGATCATCCCGTTGTCGTTCATGTAATCCCAGACCGGGTCGGGCGCGAAGGCGAATCGGATCACGGTGCGCGCCTCCTCGGCGGTTGTCGTACCCGATCCTTCTCCGTCCCCGTCACTACCGCAGGCCGTGATCACCATTGCCAAAACGGCAACGAGTGCTACGCCCAGCCTTCTCGTTCTCGGTCGCACCTTTACCTCCCGACTCATCGCTCTGTTGTCGTGTCCTCCCATGCGCGGCAAGGACGAGGGCGATCATATATCAGACAATCGATACTTTGTAGCGTGAAACCGCCATCGATTGCAGAGAGCGGGAAATGAAGATTCGAGTTCGCGATCTCGGCTTCGCCTATCGCGGGGAAGACGGGGGGACTTCGGTGTTGTCCCATCTCGATCTCGACGTGGAGACGGGGAGTGTCCATGCCGTGGTCGGTCCCAACGGTTGTGGCAAGAGCACGCTGCTCCGGATCGTGGGCGGTCTGGAGACTCCCACCTCCGGTCGGGTCGAATTCATCGGCCCGCAACGTCATGAGAAGCGGACCGCGCTCGTCTTCCAGGATCCCCGTCTCCTCCCCTGGTGGACGGTGGAGCGGAATGTCGCCATCGGCGCCGAGTTCAGCGACAAGCCGTCGGAGATGTACGAGAAGATCCGCGACTTCCACACCAAGCGGATGGGTCTCGGACGTGTCCGTTCCCAGAAACCGGACACCCTCTCGCTCGGTCAGCAGACCATGGCCGGGCTGGGCCGGGGCATCGCCCACGACGCGGAGATCCTCCTCCTCGACGAGCCCTTCGCCCATCTCGACGCACTCAACCGGAGAAAGCTCCACGAGGAGTTCGAGACCCACTGGCAGATGGACCCGCGCACCATCCTCCTCGTCACCCACGACGTCGACGAGGCGATCATGCTGGCCGACCGTGTCTCGGTGATGCGAAACGGCCCGGGCCCGTTGGTCGACACCATCGAGGTCGACGCGGAGCGGCCCCGGGTCGGCATCTCGCCTGCCCATCCCGGTCTCCGTTCGGCGACAGCCTGGGTGTGGGAGGCGTTGGAGCGGAGCAGTCGGTGAAGGGAGGCTCATGATGGCGACGGTCGGGTTCATCGGGTTGGGGCGGATGGGCGGGGCGATGGCCGGGCACCTGGCCGCCGCCGGTCATCGCGTCCTCGGAGTCGACCCCTCGCCCGAGGCGAGGGCGACGGCCGAGGCGAGCGGGGTGGAGATCGTGGAGTCGACCGCCGCCCTTCGAGTCGCGGTGGTGATGAGCTCCCTCCCCGGCGATGCCGAGGCCGAGGAGGTGTATCTCCGTGGTCTTCTCGGGGAATTGGAGCCGGGTGCTCTCTGTGTGGACCTCTCCACCATCGACGTCACCCTCTCCCGGAGAATCGCCGCCGTGGCGAGCGAGGCCGGTCATCGGTTCCTCGACTGCCCGGTGAGCGGAACCTCGGTTCATGCCCGGGCCGGGACCCTGGCGGTGATGGTGGGTGGCGATCCCGCCGCCCTCGAGGAGGCCCGCCCTCTTCTCGAGACCTTCGCCTCCTCGGTTCATCACATCGGGCCGAACGGGGCGGGCCTGGAGATGAAGTTGATCACCAACCGACTGCTCAATGCTCACGTGGTCGCCATCGCCGAGGCGATCCTGGCGATGGAGGATGCCGGTCTCGACACCGGGGCCTGTCTCGAGCTTCTCCGTCAGGGCGCCGTCCCACGGCTGCTCGACTACAAGGCCGGGCCGATGGCCGAACGCGACCACAGCCCTTTGTTCACGGTGGCCCTCATGGCCAAGGACCTGGGTCTGGCCGACGCCCGCCGGCCTCCCGGCCCGGTCACCGCGGCGGCGGTGGAGATCCTCCGTCTCGCCCGGGATCGGGGTTGGGGCGACCACGACATCAGCGCCGTCATCGAAGTGCTCGCCGATCGCGCCTAGGGCGCGATCCGGAGGAGGCGTGCCGCGTTGCCGCCGACAACCAGGGCGTGCTCGGCCTCTGTGAGGCGGGCGTCGGCGAGGAACCCGAGCGGGTCGGTCGGGCCCATGTCGAAGGGGTAGTCGGTGCCCATCAGGACACGGTCGGCGCCGAACTCGCCGACCAGGTACTCCACCGCAGACGGGGCGAACACCGTGGTGTCGAAGTAGAGCTTGTGCAGGTACTCGCTCGGGGGACGAGGGATGTGCCGTCTCGTCTCGGGCCTGACCTTGTAGGCGTGGTCGGTCCGGGCGAAGTAAAAGGGGAGGTACCCACCGCCGTGGACGACCATCATGCGCAGATCGGGGAACCTCTCCCACACCCCGCCCAGGATCATCCGTGACACAGCCACCGTCGAGGCCAGGGGCATGCACACCACGTTGATCAGGTAGTAGTCGTCCATCCGCCGTGGCTCGGTCCAACCGTGGGGATGGAGGATCACCAGCATCTCCAACTCCTCCGCCCTGGCCCAGATCGGGTCGAAGCGACGATCGTCGAGATCTCCTCCTCTGACGTCGGTGTTGACCTCGAACCCGTTGAATCCGAGGTCGGCATGGACCCGGGTCATCTCGGCGACCGCCGCCTCGGGATGGTCCATGGGCAGGTTGGCGATGCCGACGAACCGGCTGGGAGCCTCTTGGGTCATGGCGAAGATGGCGTCGTTCTGCATCGCGTTGACTTGCGGACCGGTCACGCCGTCGAGCCAGTGGAAGTACTGGGGCGGGGCGATGGCCAGGACCTGGACATCGATTCCCTGCAGGTCCATGTCGGCGAGTCGTGCTCCGGTGTCCACGAACTGGGAGGTCTGGGTGGACCGCAGCTCCCGGTTGTACCTCGTGCTCTCTTCGGGCTGGAACTGCATCCTCGGGTCGTACTCGGGGCGGAACAGTGGAGCGGCGATCGCCGCCGCCGCCGGCACCTCGACGTGGGTGTGGATGTCGATGGTGGGGTAGGGCGGCTTGGGGGCGGTCGAGCGCTCCCAGCGCGGCCCCAACTCCGGCCACCACTCCCCCCGGGGTTCCAGGGGCGGTGCCGTAGACGGGGATGAGGTGCTCACCGCCGGCAATATATTGTGCAACATCGCCATCCGGTTCCGTCTCCTCCACCCGTTCGGGGTGGCCGCCTCCTCGATGGAGCGGCTGGCGATGGCGATCAGCGCCGGTGCCCTGGGCACGCTCGGCTTCTCGGTCACCGCCCCGCTCCTTCCCGATCTGGCCGAGGCGCTCGGGGTGAGCCGGGCCTCGATCGGTGTCATCCAGGCGGCAGTCTCCGTTCCCGGCGTCCTGCTCTCCATCCTCATCGGGTACTTCGCCGACCGGTTCGGGAGGAGACGGGTGGTCCTGATCAGCCTCGTTGTCTTCACCACCTTCGGCGTCGCCGGTTTCTTCGCCCGCTCGTTCTGGAGCCTGGCCGCGGTCCGCTTCGTCCAGGGGGCGGGGACTTCGGGGATACTCGGGCTGGGAATCGTGCTCGTCGGCGATCTATTCGAGGGCTCGGCTCGGACCA
>DASUSU010000199.1:0-10068 GCA_036374915.1 Acidimicrobiia bacterium
TCCACCCGGTCCTGCTCGAGGAGTCGGGCTGCCTGCTCGAACTCGCCCTGCGACCCGGGGCGGTACACGGCGTAGGTTCGGCCGCCGTTGGCCTCGACCACCGAGAACACCGGCACGTCCGATGGCCCGTCGGCGATGTAGATCATGTTCTGGAACGGGACCCTGCGGTCCTCGTGCGCCATCTTGGCGTTGACGTCGATGGCGGGATTCCGGTTGGTCCCCTTGTTGATCTCGAACAGCGCCCGGGTCTTGCTGGTGTTGTCGATGGTGTAGATCAGCTGACGGATCTCGCCGTCGGGCGAGAACAGCTGCCCTTGCTGGTCCCGGTAGCCGGGGGGCGCCACCATCTCTGTGAACTCACACGCCCAGACGTCCTCGACGAATGGCGCGATCGCCGATCCGAGGATCATCTGGCGGAGACCGGTGGAGACGATGTAGTGCTCGACCTTGATCTGATGCTCGGCGAATCGGGGCTCGGACTCGATCGACTTCCGCACCAGCTCGAGGAAGTCGGGTATTCCCCTGTAGAAGGTCATCTCCGCGCCGAGACTGCGCAACAGTGCGTTGCTCAGACCCGGCATCCGCCCTTCCCGCACGTAGGTGAGGATGTGATCCAGATAGAGACGGTCTCTTGCGATCAGATCCGCCCCCCTCGATCGATACCACTCTTCGAGACCGTCGACCTCGTCCCAAAAAGCCCCTTCGTCTATGCCGAAATGACGAAACAGAGGGCCCTGCATGTTGCCCGGGATCAGGGTCTTGTCGAAGTCCCAGATCATCGCGATCACGGTTTGGGGGAAGAGCTGTCGGTTCATGCCATTGCCTCGCGCTCATCGAGGCTATCGGGTTTTCCACAGGTGGCAATGGGGTGGGTCAGGAACCGAGCCGCTCGGCGATGGCGGCGGAGAGGTCGGCGATCCCCGCCACCGCCTCGGCGGTGGGGTCGTCGAGACCGGAGAAGACCGTGACCGAGAAGATCCGCCCGCCGGCTTCGACCACCAGTTCCCGGGCACCGGTGTCATTGGGGTAGAAGGCCCGGTCTCCCAAACCATCGATGTCGGTGACGCCGCTCCGGTTGTCCACGAAGCCCTGCCGGGTCGAGTCCCACCCATCCGCCTCGCCATAGTCGAACACGGTCACGCTGAACACGGGCCCGCCTTCGACTTCGAAGTCGCAATTGAAGAAGTCGCCCTCCACCCCTTCGGACACGGTGCCGGCGAAGCTCGCCGCCACCATCTCGGCGTCGGCCAGGTCGCATGGGGAGGAGATCTCGGCACCGTCGCCGCAGGCGCCGAGACAGGCGAGGGCGAGACCAAACAGCCATACGCGTCTGGGCATGCGCCGAGGGTAGTGAGCGGTCGGGTCAACCGGCCTCGCCTGGAATTGGGGGCTTCTTGACCGGGTCTTAGGGCGGTCTTGAGCACTCGCATGGCAGCTTGACCATGTTCGACGAACAAGGAGTTGTCGCAATGACCAGAGTGTGGATCGACGCTGACGCCTGCATGGGCGCCGGCACTTGCGCCCAGATCGTCCCCGATGTCTTCGAGGCACGGCACGACGGCACCTGGGCGGTGAAGGAGGCCTCGGCTCACTTCGGACGCACCGTCGTCTTCGACGGGCTGAGCGAAGACGGGCACGGTCCTGATGGCTTCGACGGAAAGGCTCGTATCCCGGGTGACCTGGTCGACCTCGTCGTCGAAGCCGCCGAGGAGTGCCCCGCCGAATGCATCTTCGTGGAGCTGTGATGAGCCAGCGCGATCGCAACCCCGCCAAGCGGAGCCTGTCGACCTCGATGGTGCTGGGCCTGCTCCTGGTCCCGCTCAGCGCCTACGCCGCTTCGGTCATGATCGGCGACCGAGCTCAAGCCGAGCCGGAGGCGCCTGCGTCTGCCTCGGCCCCGGCCCCGCTCTCCACACCGATTACCACCACCGACTTCGCGACCGAGACGGCGACAGCAGCCGACCTGGCCGCAGCCTGCGGCGAGACCGGAGCGGGGATGGTCGCCGCGGAGATGGAGGGGTCGATCACCGACATCCAGCAGGCGGCTCTCGATGCGCTCAGGGAGATCTGCGCCGAGCAGGGCATGCCCCTACCCGGCAAGCCTGCTCCCGAGCCGCTCACCCAGACCGTGATTCTCGCCGACAGCCAACCCAACTCGCCCCCAGGCTCGGCGGCCGAAGTCGGGTCGGAGGTCGAGCACGACGACGACGAGGATGACGACGACGACGACCACTACGAAGATCACGACGACGACCACGAGGAAGACGAGGGGGACGACGATTGAGCCGTCTCAGCCCCCAGGGAGTGACCGGGCTCTTCGTCCTCCTCGCCGGTCTGGCGGTGGTGTACGTGATCGCGGCGACACCAGAGATCGAGCCGCTGCCAGAACCGGTTGGGGTGGCCCTCCCGGTGGCACAGGTGACCGAGGTGCCGCCCCCCGCTCTGGAGGGCGTGGACCCCGCGGTGCAACGCGTTCTCTATGCGAGCGGGCGGGCGGAGGCATTTCGGGCCGACCAGCTGACCGAGCTCCCACCGGAGGTGGCCAGAGTCCTGGTCTCCTACGGGGTCACCCTGACTGTTCCTGCCACTGAGGCGGGCAACCGATGAGCCGGTTCGACCAGGGACGATGGAACCGGATCCTGGTCTGGACCGGCGCCACCCTGGCCTGGGGCACCGCCCTGGTCGCGGCAAGGGCCGAGCCGGCCCAGGTCACAGGCTCGGTCCCGCCCGCAGCGGGTCAGGTCGTCGCCGATTCCCGCCAAGCCGCCATGCCGACACCGCCCTCTCAGGGATTGGTCATCCTCCGTTTCACCCCGGTGACGGCACCGGAACCGGAGGTGGTGACAGTCAGGGTCACCAGGGCGGCTTCCCCGGCACCTGCCCAGCCGGTCGCCGCCGCCCAGCCCGCACCCCAGCCTTCGAGCAGCGGGTCATGATCCAGGTGAGCTTCGAGGCGATGGGCACCGGGGTCGAGGCCTGGTGCCCCGACCAGGCGGCGGCCGAGGCACTGCGCGCCTGGTTCGAGGAGGTCGAGGCGGTGTGCAGCAGGTTCCGCCCTGACAGCGAGTTGAGCCGGGTCAACCGGTCGGGCGGGGGTGAGGTTGTCCTCTCGGAGATGTTCGCCGAGGTCATGGAGGCGGCCGACCGTGCACGGAGCCTGACCGATGGTCTGGTCGACGCCGGAGTGGGCTCCGCGGTCGCCGGATGGGGATACGACCGCACCTTCTCGCTCGTGCGCGGCATAGACGAGCCGCCTTCGACCTCGCCGGCCCCGGAGTGGACGCTCGACTCGCGAAGGCTGATCTGGGCTGCTCACACCCGTTTCGACCTGGGGGGTATCGCCAAGGGGTGGTCTTGCGACCGGGCTGTCGAAGAGGGGATGGCCAGTGTCGTCTCCGCCGGAGGGGACATCCGGAGTGTCGACCCGGGCACCACGGTGTCCGTGATCGACCCCTGGGGCGGTACCGCGGCCCGGATCCGGCTCGGAGCCGGAGGTTTGGCCACCAGCTCGACGAGCAGACGCAGGTGGAAGGCCGGCACCCGGGATGTGTGCCATGTGATCGACCCGAGGTCGATGGAGCCGGTGACCACCCCGATCCTGAGCGCGACGGTGGTGGCCCACTCGGCGGCAGACGCCGAAGCGGGCGCCAAGGCAGCGTTGCTCCACGGCGTCGACGGCTTGGCGTGGGCTGCGGACACCGACTGGATCGAGTCGGCGGTGGTCGTGTGGCACGACGGCTCGGTCTATGCCACTCCCGGGACCGAGGTGGCGGCGTGAGCGTGGAATGGCTCGTGATCCGAGGGTCGGGCATCGCTGCCTTCGCCCTGCTCACCGCGGCCACGATCTGGGGCCTCCTGGTGAGCTCGAAACTGCTCGGCCGGCTGGTCAAGGCCAAGCCCCTCACCTGGTTCCACGAATCGCTCGCGGTTGGGGCGCTTGTCGCCACCGTGGTCCACGTGGTGGTCCTCTCCGTCCACGACTTCCTCGACTTCAGCTGGTCCGAGATCCTCGTCCCGGGTCTCTCCGACTGGCGGCCTTTGGCGGTGGGCATGGGCATCGCCGCCTTCTACGGGATGGTGGTCGTCGCCGGGAGCTTCTACGTGAAGCGCTGGATCGGGCAGAGGAGATGGCGGGCCATCCACTTCGCCTCCTTGGGGGTCTTCATCTCCTCGCTGGTCCACGGCATCTGGGCCGGGACGGACAGCTCCAGCGCCGTGATGATGGGGCTCTATCTGGGCTCCGCCGTGGTGGTGTTCAGCCTGGTCGCCCATCGCATCACCGAGGACACGGCGAAGCAACAGAGCGTCGTCGAGGAGCCCGTTTCAACCTGAGAGCAGGCGTGTCGGCAGGTCGCTTCGACCGGTAGCAGTGGGGTTTCACACCGACGCGTCGGCCAGGGAGGCGGACAGTTTTCGCATTCCGCTGCGTATCCGACTCTTCACCGTGCCCTCCGGCTGGCCCAGCCTCCTCGCCACCTCGACGTAGCTCAGCCCACCCAGATATGCGAGCGAGATCGCCTCGCGTTCACCCTCGGGCAGCTGATCGAGGGCGGCTCTGACCTTCTCGGTGAGACTCCGTGCCAGCACCTCCTCCTCGACCTCGGAGTACACCGGGTCCGGCGGTCTCTGCTCGCGCCGCGACCGGGCTACTTCGGACCGCACCATGTCGACCGCCCTCCGGTGGGCGATGGTGAGCAGGAAGGACCGCAGCGACCCCCGCTCCGGGCTGAAACGGTCCGGCGCGGTCCAGAAGCCGACCATGGTGTCCTGGACAACGTCCTCGGCCAGGGCATCGTCACGCAACACGCGCAGGGCCACCGACTTGACCGCGCCGCCGTACTCGTGGAACAGCGTCTCGAGCGCAGTCTGGTCACCCTCGGCGATGCGCCTGGCCACCGCAGCGTCGCCCGCATTCAATTCCCCCACGCCGGACCCGAGCAGCGCATGAGGCGATGATACGTCTGCGGATTCCCCAGGTTCAGAAGGGTCAATCCGGATCTCCAGGCTGCTCCGAATAGGGGAGGTAAGAGCGGCCGGCACCCGGTCGCAGGATCAAGCAAGGAGATCAGAATGCGAAAGTTCGCCCTTCTCGTGGCTGTCATGGCCGTGGCGGTTCTTCCCGCCACCGCCGCAATGGCCCAGACGAGCGACGGCCAGGTCATCGTGGTCCACGGTGTGCCCGACCTCGAAGTGGACGTGTACGTCAATGGCGACCTCACCCTCGAGGGGTTCCAGTTCGGCGATGTCGCCGGGCCCCTCCCCCTGCCCGAGGGGACCTATGACGTCGAGATCTATGCGGCCGGAGCCGACCCATCCGCAGACGAGCCGGCCCTGAGCGGCTCGGCCGAGCTGCCCGGCGGTGCGGTGGCGACGATCGCCGCCTATCTGCAGGAAGGTGGCGCTCCGACTCTGGGAGTGTTCGTCGAGAACAACTCGGAGATCGCGGCCGGTGAGGCTCGGGTGACCGCCCGTCACCTCGCCGACTTCGGCGCTGTCGACATTCTCGCCAACGACTCGGCGGTGTTTGCCGGGGTCAGCAACGGACAAGGTGGCGATGCGGATGTCCCCGCCGACACCTACAACATCGAGATCACCGCGGCCGGCGATGCCGAGACCGTGGCCTTCGATGCCGATGTTGCCCTCGCCGAGGGAGCCAACACGATTGCCTATGCGGTCGGCTCGGTCTCCGGCGGGAGCTTCCAGGTGGTCACCGCGGCCATCACCGGGCTCGGAGGCACCCCCGAAGGCGTGCCCACAGGGACCGCCGGTTTGAGTGCCGACCAGTCCCCGTGGATGGCAGTGACTCTCGCCGGGCTGGCCCTGCTCGCCCTGGGCGGTGGCGCCGTGGCTCTGGCCAGGAATGAGCGTTAGAAGCTGCTCGATCCGCGAGGTTGCGAGGGAGGCTCTTTCGAGCCTCCCTCGTCGACTGAGATGAAGCGGATCGGGATCCGGGGCAGGAGAGCCCTCGGGATCACCTCGCTGATGGCGGGCATCGTCCTTGCCGTCGCCGCCGTCGTCCTCATCGACCCGGCCCAAGCCCCGATCGGGGACGTCGAGCGGGTCGAGTCGGGCTTGCGCGGACAGGAGGCGTCGCCTCCTCCCGGACCTCAGCCCGGTCCTCCGGTTGACGAGGGCGAATCGACTCGGACAGACCGGCCGTCGCCGACGCCGCTCTGGCAGCCCAATCCCCGGAGTCTTCTCACCGGGGCGAACCGGGCCGGCCCGGCTCCGGTCCGTCTCCGCATCGCCCGCATCTCCGTCGACGCCCCGGTCGGGGAGTACGGGATCGACCGGGAAACCGGCCAGATGGAGGTCCCGAACAACCTGTCAGAGGTCGGCTGGTACAGATTCGGGCCCAAGCCCGGTGAGCCTGGCTCAGCCGTGTTGGCGGCCCACGTCGACCTGGAAGGCTACGGGCCCGGCGTGTTCTTCGACCTCGACCTCCTGGAGCCGGGCGACCACATAGAGATCGTCTACGCCGACGACACGAATCGGCTTTTCGAGGTGGAGGCGAGGGCGACCTACCCCAAGGACGAGCTTCCGCTCGAAGTCATCTTCAGCCGTGACGGTCCGCCGGCGTTGACCCTGGTCACCTGTGGTGGAGACTTCAACTCGGCCATCTCCAGCTATGACAGCAATGTGGTGGTCTACGCCCGGCCCGTGGTGGGCGTCTCCCCTGGTGAGGGCTCGCCGTCATGAGTGGACCGGGAGCCGATCATTACATTCCCAGGACGCCGATGAGGAGTGGAAGATGAGCACGGACGAGACCGGTCTGCCCGAAGCCAGGCTCGCCGCGACCGCCGCCGCCCTGGGGAGTGACTCCGGCGGCCTCTACCACCTGGTGGCCGGGCTCATGGGCGAGGGCGTGCCGTTCGAGACGATCTTGTTCGACGTGCTCGTCCCCGCCGAGCAGGACATCGGCAGCCGATGGCAGAGCGGCGACTACCTGGTCTCAGAGGAGCACGCGGCCACAGCCACGGTGGAGACCGTGGTCTCACTCCTGGCCGGATCCTTCGACCTGCCCAAGGACGGGGCCCGTGTCGTCATCGGCGCGGTCGAGGGAGACCACCACTCCCTCCCGGCGCGGTTGATCGCCGCCCATCTCCTCTATCTGGGATATCGAGCCGTCTCCTTGGGAGCCAACGTCCTCGCCTCGGACCTCGGCGATTACCTCGCCATCGAGCCGCCCGACGCCCTGGTCCTGTCCTGTGCCATGTCCAGCCATCTGCTCGGGGCCAGGGCTTCGATCCGCGCCGGGCACTCAGCCGGAGTCCCCGTGATCGTCGGGGGCAAGGGGTTCGGGGAGGGAGGCCGTTGGGCCACGCCCCTCGGCGCCGACTCCTGGGTGGCCACCCCCCGCGACGTAGCCGAGGTCCTGGGCTCGTGGAGCCCCGATCCCGAGGCATCCGAGGCAGAGGCAGTCGACCCCTCCGAAGAGTTGCTCCGATTGATGGGCCATCGCGCCTCCGTCATCGGCGCGGCCCGGAGTGAACTGACATCGGCTGGTGTCGACCTCGACGACAACAGGCTGGCCGACGAGATCTCCTTGCTGCTGGGGGCGGTGGAGGCATCGCTGTTGGTGGCCGACGATCAGGTGATCGTCGACATGCTTCGCTGGCAGGAGACGACCTTGTCCGCGCACGGCTACGACGGCAGCGACCGGATCGCGGATGCGCTCGGCTCAGCGCTCACCGGCGTGTCGTCCATGGCGCAAGCCGCCCTTGGCCGGGCCATGGGCTCGAACTAGTCGAGGGAACACCTGTCTTTCGGTCAGTGGCGTCTCGGCGGGGATGGAGACATCCGGCCGCTTGGCCGTCGCGTTTGGGTCAGGGGTGATTCCGGTCGATGCTTCGGCCGCGGGCCCTGGTCCTGACCTTCCATGCCTGGAAAGCGCTCCACCCCATCAGACCGGATCCGAACAGGACGAGGTCGTAGACCTGATCCCGGTCGGTCGCCCACTCGTACTTCCAGCTGTCGTTGCCGACACCGAGCCTGTAAGACGTCACGCCGCCTGCCGCACAAGCCTCGAACACGGACTCGTGGAGCAGGATCCCGGGGGAGTACGGAGCCACCTCGGGTGTATCGTCGAAGGCGGTGGCCATTCCGTATCGGTGGCCGTCGACCTCCAGGTTGTACAGGAAGGCGACGAGCCGTTCGTCGAGGTAGAGGCCGCTCAGACGCAGCCAGCCCTGGTCCAGGGCGACCTCGGTGAGGGAGCGATACCAGCGCTCGTGGGAGGGGTCCCTGATCACTGCGTGGCCGCGGCTGCCTTTCCATCCCGCCGCCTCCAGCCTCAGCCCCTCCTGAAGCAGATCCATGGCCCCATCGGCTGTCTTGCGCTGGACGAAGGTGAGGGTGCCCATCTCCTCGATGCGACGACGACGGCGTCGTAGTTCCCTCTGGTATTTGCTGCTCATCCGGTCCCGGACCGGTCCCATGCCTGCGCTCAGGTCGATGTAGGGGCTGTTGAACTCGGTCTGTACCCGCCAACGAGGGTGCTGGGGCAGCGATGTCAGGATGGGCGAGGCGCTTCGAACCCGATACAGACTGGCGACGGGCACGGACTCGAGCCATCTGGGAACGTACTCGGTCACTTCTTCGTCGTCGATGGTGATCACATCGAATGGCTCTGCATAGGCGCGGGCGAGCGAGCGGAGCCGGCCCTTGGCCGTGTAGAGGGGCAGCCCTGCGACCAGCTCGCCGTTCCTGTGGAGCAGGAGCACGTTCAGCCGGCTCCCCGGCTCGTCGAAACCGTCTTCCCAGCACCCGAGAACTCGCGAGGTGAGGAACGGGTGACCACGGGGCACTGGTTGGGCGTCCCACCACTCGGCAAGCTCCGAGAAGACGCCACGGTCGGAGCGCACCTCGGACTTCCAGCGTGGCATCAGCGGCGGAATGTATCGCGCTCGGGTGGCAACTGTTCCCCTAGGCAACGCCCGGGAACGCACGTCTCTGCAACGCCTTGATCCGAGTCCGTCCCTCCCAGGCCAGGCTGGCGATGCGACCATCGGGATTACTCCCAAATGCGAGGACATAGAGTCGGGGCGAGGTTTGCGAAGTCCACCGGAGTTTCCAGGACTTTCGACCACCGACGCTGCCCAGCTCGTAGGCGGTGACTCCGCGCTCCATCCCGGCTTCGAGGGTCTTCCAAAGCAGGACGTTCCCGGCCGAGCCCCTCTCGAGCGACTCGTCGAAGCATGTGATCAGGAGCACCTGGCGCCCGGCGTACTCCAGGTCGTACTGGAAGGCGACCATCCGGCCGTCGATGCGGAGAGTTCCCAAACGAAGCCAGTCGTTCTTCTCAGCCACCTTGGCCAACTCCTTGAAAAAAGCCAGCCGTCGGGCCGAGCTCATGATGGCGAGATCCGTCTGGCCTTTCCATCCCGCCGCCTCCAACGCCAGCCCTTGCATGAGGATGTCGTCCACCCGGTCGTGGTCCGGATGGGCCTCCATGGTGACCTCCCCCATCTCCTCGAGCGCCTTGAGCCCGCGCCTCAGGTTCGACCTCATGTTGCGACTCAGGTTGGAGAAGAAGCGGTCGCGGCCTTGGCTGAGGTCGACGATGGCGTGCCGGGTCACGTTGTCGTTGTGCCAACGCCTCTGCCTGGCCGAGATGTTGATCAACACCGATCCCTCGACGAGAGCCTCGAAGCGGAACATGGTGTGCCGGTTGAGCTCGGATACGAGGTACTCGACCGGCCTCGGGTCGCCCCCGTGGATCACATCGAAGTCCTCCGTCGACGTCTCGGTGAGTGAGCGAAGCCTCCGGCCCGAGCGGTACATAGGCAGCGCTGCCACCGGATCCTCGCCGTCCAGGACCAAGAAGACCCGAAGCGACCCCGTCGGAGTCACCGTCGAGGCCAACGTGCGGAACCATTCGGAACGCAGAAAAACCGATCGCATCGGTCCCGGTTGGGAGTTCCACCACGTCGCCAGATCGTCGAAGACGGTTACGTCTTCCCTTGTCTCGACAGTCAGCATCCCCCAGCACTCCTGAATCGGAGGCTCTCCCTGAGTTCGCTCCCTATTACCCGGCTCGACGTTTACCAAACAGCCCTATAACCCCGG
>DASUSU010000200.1:0-4265 GCA_036374915.1 Acidimicrobiia bacterium
CCTTCTGGTCGCGGCCGAGGGTCGGCTGGTCAACCTGGGTGCGGCCGAGGGCCACCCTGCCGACGTGATGGACATGTCGTTCTCCAATCAGGCCCTCGCCGCCGAGTACCTGGCGCTCAACGTCGACGACCTCGAGGCCAAGATCTACACGTTGCCCCCCGAGATCGACGCCGAGGTGGCCCGGATCAAGCTGGAGCAGATGGGTGCCGGGCTCGATGTGCTCACCGACGAGCAGGTGTCGTATCTGGCCGGCTGGCAAGAGGGAACGTAAGCCCAAGCCTCAAGCCCTAAGCCAGAGCGTTCTGGCCTATGGCCTATGGCCTATGGCCTATGGCTTACTGCTCTTTCTTGTCCTCCACGTCGCATACCTTCCGGTCTCATGCTTTGCCAGGCCTGTCATCGCTTCGCCTCGGGCTTTCTCTGCGAGCGTTGTCGGGCGAGTCTTCGCCCGGCTTCGGAGCGGGTCCTTGAGGGAGGGATCAGGCTGGTTGCCGCCTTCGAGCACGCCGGTGTGGCTCGAGATTTGGTCCACGGGCTCAAGTATCGGGGACTCGCCCGTTTCGCCGACTTGGTGGTCGACATGGTGTCCCCCCGGGTGCCGTCACTCCCCGTCGTCCCGGTGCCCCGCACATGGTCCCGTCAGGTCCTGTACGGGGTCGACCCGGCCCGGGAGATCGGTCTGCGTCTGGCCAGGGCGCTCGATGTCCCCCTCCTCGACCTCCTCTCCCCACCGATCCACGCCCGGCGACGGGCCGGCGGCGACCACTCGATGCCGGCGCCCGTACTACGGGCGCAGCGGCTTCCCGGCGGGCCGTTTCTGCTGGTCGACGACGTGGTAACCACCGGTGCCACGGCGAGATCGGCGGCGAGAGCCCTGGGAATGGGTCGATTGGCCCTTGTGGCTGCGGCCAATGCGGCCGATATGGTGTCTAGTCCGCTAGCCGACCGAGAGAAGACATGAACAACCACCCGGACCCGGGGGCCTGATCGATGGCTTCCGTGGTGATAGTCGACGACGCCGAGCTCTTCCGCGAGGCACTCCACGCTGCGTTCTCGCAGGAGGGTTTCGACGTGAAGGGGGTCGCCGCCGACGCGATGAAAGCGATCGACATGGCGAGGGAGCACAAGCCCGACCTGGTGATGCTCGACCTGCTCATGCCCGGCATGTCCGGGATCGAGGTCGTGGGCGCCATCCTCAAGGCGTCCCGGGAGACGAAGGTGGTCCTGCTCACGTCGAGCGAGTCGGCCAAGGACATGCTGGCCGCGGTCAAAGCGGGAGCCTTGGGTTACCTGACCAAGGACACACCCCTACCCCGGCTGGTCGCCGCCATGCATGACGTGCTCAACGGAGGTGCTGCCCTGTCCCCGGCCATGGGCGGCAAGCTGTTCGCCGCTCTGCGCGACCTGCTCCGTCATCATGGCGAAGCCGTTGCCCGCAGCCCTGAGCTCACCGGACGCGAGCTGGAGATCCTGGGTCACGTGGCCGCCGGCAAGACCTCCAAGGAGATCGCCGCCCAGCTGTTCATATCGGAGAACACGGTCCGCAATCATGTGCGCAACGTCCTCGACAAGTTGGGTCTGAAGTCCCGCTTCGAGGCGGTGACCTGGGCACAGCGGGAAGGTCTGATCGACCTTCGCTGAGACGACTGCCCTCTTGCCAGGCGGTGTTTCTGCGGGTCAAATCGAGGCCACCGGTAGCATGGAGGCCCAATGCCAATCCTCTCCAAGGTCCTGCGTGCCGGGGAAGGCAAGACACTCAGACAGTTCCAGGGCGTGGTCGCCGCGGTCAATGAGGCCGAGCCCCGGTTCGAGGCTCTCTCCGACCAGGACCTGAAAGCCAAGACAACCGAGTTTCGCAATCGGGTCGCGGCCGGCGAGTCGCTCGACGACCTCCAGGTGGAGGCGTTCGCCGCGGTGCGCGAGGCGGCCAAGCGCGTCCTCGGCCAGCGTCATTTCGACGTCCAGATCATTGGCGCCGCCGCCCTCCATCGGGGCATGGTGGCCGAGATGAAGACCGGTGAGGGCAAGACCCTGGTGTCGACCATGCCCGCATACCTCAACGCGCTCGGCGGGGGAGGAGTGCATCTGGTCACGGTCAACGACTACCTGGCCTCCCGCGACGCCGAGTGGATGGGTGCGATCCACCGCTTCCTCGGGCTGGAGGTGGGGCTGATACAGAACGGCATGCCCCCGGCCGATCGGCATCCTGCTTACGGCGCCGACATCACCTACGGGACCAACAACGAGTTCGGCTTCGACTACCTGCGGGACAACATGGCGATGCGGGCGGGCGACCGGGTCCAGCGCGGGCACACCTATGCCATCGTCGACGAGGTCGACTCCATCCTCATCGACGAGGCGAGGACCCCGTTGATCATCTCGGGTCGGCTCTCGGACAGTGCCAAGTGGTACCGGGATTTCGCCAAGATCGCCAACCGTCTCCAGAAGGACCTCCACTACGAAGTGGACGAGCGCAAGCGTCAGGTGCTGACCACCGAGGAGGGTGTCACCAGGGTGGAGCAGGTTCTCGGTATCGAGAATCTGTTCGACCATGCCGCAGTCGACTTCGTCCACCATCTCGAAGCCGCCCTCAAGGCCAAGGAGCTGTACCTCCGCGACGTCGACTATCTGATCGACCACGGCGAGGTGAAGATCGTCGACGAGTTCACCGGGCGCGTCCTCGAGGGTCGTCGCTACTCCGAAGGACTGCATCAGGCGATCGAGGCCAAGGAGGGTGTGGCCATCAAAGAGGAGAACCAGACGCTGGCCACCATCACCCTGCAGAACTACTTCCGTCTCTACGAGAAGCTGGCCGGCATGACCGGCACGGCCCAGACCGAGGCTGCCGAGCTGGCCCAGATCTACTCGCTCGAGGTGATCACGGTGCCGACCAACCGACCTCTTGCACGTGACGACCAGGGGGACCTGGTCTACAAGACCGAGAACGGCAAGTACGACGCGGTCGTGGCCGACGTCGCCGCCCGCACCGAGATCGGCCAACCGGTCCTGCTCGGCACGGTCTCCATCGAGAAGTCCGAGCGGCTCTCCAAGGAGCTGGACCGGCACGGGATCAAGCACGAAGTGCTCAACGCCAAACACCATGCCCGCGAGGCCGACATCATCGCCCAGGCCGGGCGACCGGGGGCGGTGACGGTCGCCACCAACATGGCCGGTCGCGGGGTCGACATCATGTTGGGCGGCAACCCCGACGGCATGGCTCGAACCGAGCTGAAGCGACGGGGGATCACCCCCGACGACCCCTCCTACCGGGACCTCGAAGCCAAGCTGACCGAGGAGTTCGACAACCAGATCGTTCCGGACAAACAGCGGGTCATCGACGCCGGAGGTCTCTACGTGGTCGGCACCGAGCGCCACGAGTCGCGGCGCATCGACAACCAGCTCCGCGGCCGCTCCGGTCGTCAGGGCGACCCGGGCGAGTCGCGCTTCTATCTCTCGCTCGAAGACGACCTGATGCGTCGCTTCCAGGGGGAGTGGGTGACCGGGATCATGGATCGGCTGCGTCTTCCCGAGGACCAGCCCATCGAGGCCAACATGGTCTCGAAGGCGATCGAGCGGGCTCAACGTCAGGTCGAGTCGCAGAACTTCGAGATCCGGAAGAACGTCCTCAAGTACGACGAGGTGATGAACCGCCAGCGTGAGGTGATCTACACCTGGCGCCGCTCGATCCTGGAGGGGACCGCCGGCGACGACCTGATCGGCGAGTGGATCGAGACGGTTGTGACCGATGTCGTCGAGGCAGAGATATCTGCCGAGATCCCACGCTCGGACTGGGATTGGGAGTCGTTGCAGCGGGAGCTGACCCAGGTCTATCCCACCGCGATCGACCCGGGACAGGTGACCGGCGGTGTCGACGAGGTCGTCGAGCACGTGGTGGAGGAGGCGCTGGCAGCCTACGAAAGGCGCGAAGAGGAGCTCGGCGCCGAGCTGCTGCGTCAGGTGGAGCGATCGGTCATGCTCTCGGTGATCGACAACAAATGGCGGGAACATCTCTCCGACATGGACTATCTCCGAGCCGGTATCGGTCTGCGGGCGATGGGGCAGAGAGACCCGCTCACCGAGTACCAGCGCGAGGCCTACGACATGTTCACCGAGCTGGTCGACGCGGTGAAGCGGGACGCCGTTCGCTATCTGTTCCGGGTCGAGCTCGCCCAGCCCAAGACCGAGCCGAAGCGGGTCGAGGCCAACCCGACCGGCGCCAGGCCGGCCCAGCCCGCGGTCTCGGACAAGGTCGGGCGCAACGACCC
>DASUSU010000201.1:0-4720 GCA_036374915.1 Acidimicrobiia bacterium
TGTCGGCGTGGGTCTCGAATCCGGGGCCGCCCTCGACCAGTCCGAGTTGGTAGACCCAGATGGCCAGGTTGCGGGAGGCTGTCACCGACGGGTCCTTCTGCCGGACCGACCCGGCAGCAGCGTTACGGGGGTTGGCAAAGATGCGATCCCCTGCCTCCGTCTGGCGCTTGTTCAGCTCCTCGAATGCGGTTTCCGGCATATATACCTCACCACGAACCTCGAGGATCTCGGGCGGATAACCGCCGAGCAGCCGGAGCGGGACCGACTTGATGGTGCGCAGGTTGGCGGTGATGTCCTCGCCGGTCACCCCGTCGCCCCGGGTCGCCCCGGTGTCCAAGACCCCGTCCCGGTAGGTGAGCACCACGGCGAGACCGTCGATCTTCAGCTCGGCGACGTAGCCCTGCGGGGGCCGCCCCAACTGCCGCTCCATCCGCTGCTCCCAGGCGAGGAGCATCTCGGCCGAGTCGGCGTTGTCCAGGGAGAACATGGGTCTGAGGTGACGGGCCGGCTGGAAGAGGTCGGCTACGGGAGCGCCGACCCTCTGGGTGGGGCTGTCCGGTGTGATCAGCTCCGGATTGGCCACCTCGAGACCCCTCAGCTCGGCGATCAGAGCATCGAACTGGGCGTCGGAGATGGTGGGGTCGTCGAGGACGTGATAGCGGTAGAGATGCTCGTTGACCTGGGAGCGCAGCTCTTCGATCCTGATGGCGACGTCGATCATCGGGCGCGACGTTAACGGCGGGGTGTCACCGGTAGGTATCGGCGATCAGGGCGCCGCCGAGGACCCGGTCGTCGTCGTAGAAGGCCACGGTTTGGCCCGGCGCCACCGCCAGCTGCGGCTCGGCGAAGAGGAGCCGGTCCCGATGGAGAGTGGCCGGGACGGGCTCTCCGTGGGCCCGGTACTGGGCCATGACCCGGCCCGTGACCGGTGTCCCTGCGGTCCAGGTCAGCTGGTCCAGCCCGACTCCGGCCACCGACAGCTCGTCGCGTCTCCCCAGCACGACGGTCGAGGTGGACGGCTCGATGCGGACCACGTACCTCGGCTCCCCCACGGCAACGCCCAGCCCGCGGCGCTGGCCCACGGTGAACCCGGCGATCCCGACGTGTTGGCCGATCTCCTCCCCGTCACCGTCCACCAGGGGCCCCGGCTGGAAAGCCTCGGGCGCGGTGTCGCGGAGGAAACCGCGGTAATCCCCCTGCCCGACGAAACAGATGTCCATCGACTCCGGCTTCTCCGCGGTGCGCAGGCCGATCCCGGCCGCAACCACCCTGACCTCGGTCTTGGTCATCTCCCCGACCGGGAGCCTGATCCTGGCCAGCTCGGACCGGGTCAGCATGGAGAGGACATACGACTGGTCTTTGGCCCGATCCTGGCCACGGCGCAGAGCCCACCCACCGTCCTCGAGCCGGTTGCGGGCGTGATGCCCGGTTACCAGGACCTCGCAGTCGAAGTCGTCGAGACCGTTGAGCAGACGGTCGAACTTGACCGTCCGGTTGCACTCGATGCAGGGGTTGGGCGTTCGTCCCGACGCGTAGTCGGAAACGAAGCGATCGACCACCCCGCCGCGGAACTCGTCGGTGTAGTCGAGCACGTAGTAGGGGATGTCGAGTTGAGCGGCCACCCGGCGGGCATCCTCGGCGTCGGAGACGGTGCAGCACCCGGCGGTCGGCGCCTCTCCATGGGGCCCCGACCACAACTTGAGCGTCACTCCCACCACCTCGTGGCCGGCGTCTCTCATCAGGGCGGCGGCGACGGAGGAGTCGACTCCCCCCGACATGGCGACCAGGGCCCTCATCGCAATTCCTCGACCAGCCCGAGCACGATCTCGGCGGCGTCGATCGCCTGGTCGAAGCTGCTGTCCCACCCGAAGCTGAAACGGACGCTCTCCCGCGCCTGGTCGACGCCGAGACCCATGGCCTCGAGGACATGGGATACCTGGGCCGCACCCGACTGACAGGCCGAGCCGGCCGAGGCGGCGACGCCGGCCCGGTCGAGACGCATGAGCAGGGTCTGGTTGCGGATCCCGGGAAGCCTGAGGCTGAGATGATGGGGCGAGCGCATCGTCTCCGGGGTGTTGACCACGGCCTCGGGCATCCCGGCGGTCACCCGCTTCTCGAACTGGTCCCGGATCGAGCCCACCTCGGTCCGGAACCGGGGTCGGTCGGCTGCTGCCGCCTCCATGGCCGCGGCCAGACCCACCGCCCCGGCCACGTCGTGTGTCCCCGAGCGTCGCCCCAGCTCCTGCCCACCGCCGTGGAGCAGCGGTTCCAGCGGCGTCCCGTCCCGGACATAGAGCAGACCGGCCCCCTTGGGACCGCCGAACTTGTGACCGGTGAGGGTGAGCAGGTCGACCCCGAGAGCATCCACGTCGACATCCTGGGAGGAGAAGGCCTGGACCGCGTCGGTGTGGACGAGGACCTCGTGATCGCGCTCGCGCACCGCGGCCGCGATCCGGGGAAGGTCCTGGACCGAGCCGGTCTCGTTGTTGACCCACATCACCGAGACCACGGCGGTATCGGGGCGGATCGCTTCCAGCAGCGAGTCGAGGTCGACAGCCCCGCTCCGGTCGACCCCGACCACCTCGGTGGGGAGCCCGAGCCGGTGCAAGAAGTCGGTGGTCTCCAGTACCGCCTCGTGCTCGGTGGCGACGGTGACGACTCCCCGTCGCCGTGTGCCGCTCAACGCCGCCCCCTTCAGCGCGAGATTGTCCGACTCGGTCCCACCGGAGGTGAACACGATCTCGGCCGGCTCAGAGCCGATGATCGAGGCGATCCGCTCCCTCGCCTCCTCCAACGCGTTCTTGGCCCTTCGGGAGACGTCGTGGACACCCGAGGAGTTGCCGAACACCTCGGTCGAGTAGGGACGCATCGCCTCCCAGATCCCGGGACGCATCGGCGTGGTGGCGGCATGGTCGAGGTAGATCATGTCGAACCCGATTGTCGCAGGCCTGCGCGGCTGTCACGATCCGGTCATGGACGAGACGAGGAAGTCGCCGGGCGGGCGCCCGGTGGAGCTGGTCGTCATCCTCGCCGCATCACCAGAGCGAGTGTGGGCCGAGCTGGCCGACCTCGGCTCGCATTCGGAGTGGATGGGCGATGCCGACACGATCGAGTTCGTCACCGGTCAGACCGGGGGCGTAGGGGCCCGGATGAGGGTCCCGACCCGGATCGGCCCCTTCCGCTCCACCGACCTGATGACCGTCGTCGAATGGGAGGAAGGAAGGTCGATCGGAGTCGAGCACGTCGGAGCGGTGGCCGGGGTGGGCCGGTTCGCGCTGCGACCTTCTGGATCGGGCACCGAGCTGACCTGGACCGAGGTCCTCCGTTTCCCCTGGTGGATGGGCGGCCGGTGGGGAGCATGGCTGGCCCGACCGGTGCTGAGGCGGATCTGGCGGCGGAACCTGGAGCGTCTCCGCCGACGTGTAGAGGTCAGCGCCCCTTGAACGAGGGCGGTCGCTTGGCGATGAAGGCGGAGACCCCCTCGCGGGCGTCCTCGGTCTTGAACGAATCGTTGAACGCCTCGCGCTCGACGAGGAGGCCCTGGTCGACCGGCAACCCCGCCCCCGAGTTGAGCGCCTTCTTGGCTGCGGCGATCGCCCGCGTCGGCGCTTCGGCCCATTCCCGGGCCGACCCCATGGCGGCGTCGAGCAGTTCACCGCCCAGGAACACCTTGTCGGCGAGGCCGATCGCCAACGCCTCTTCGGCGTCGAGCTGGCGGCCGGTGAAGACCATCTCCTTGGCCCGCTGATAGCCGACGATCCGGGTGAGACGCTGGGTCCCTCCCGCCCCGGGGATCAGACCGAGCAGGATCTCGGGCTGCCCGACCCGGGCGTCGTCGGCCAGGTAGCGGAAGTCGGCGCCCATGGCCAGCTCGAGACCACCGCCCAGGGCGAAGCCGTGGACCGCGGCGATGGTCGGCTTCTCCAGGGATTCGAGAGCGCTGATCGCCTCCTGGAGCGCCCAGGCGCTGCGCTCCTCGCCCCCGGCGTCGAAGGTGGCCTGAAAGCCCCTGATGTCCGCACCGGCGGCGAAGTGCGGCTCACCGGTCACCACCACCGACCGGATGGCAGGGTCGGCGCAGCGCTCGAAGGTCTCTCCCAGGGCCCGGGCGATCTCCTCGGTGAGGGCGTTGACCGGCGGCCGGTCGATCCTTACCAGGGCTACCGGCCCGTCGACGGTGAGGTCTACGTGTTCCATGGGACGAGGCTAGATGCGACGACCAGGCGCTCGACGATCACCATGGTCAGGGATGGATCGGCTCGACCAGGTCGGCACGCCACTCGGCGGCGGGAAAGCGCTGCGACCAGTAGGCCGTCTCGCCCGCGATGAGGCCATCGCGCATCCGGAAGACGAACACGGTCTGATAGGGGTTGCCGTCGCCGTAGTCCAGATCGGCCTCGAGGACCATCAGGTCCCCGTCCTCGACGACCCGGGGGTTGGTGATGGTGGGCAGGGCGGGAAACCTGCTGTAGATCTCACGACGGTTGGCGTTGCCCACGATCCTCTCGTTGGACTGGGGCCATTCCAGCACCACGTCCTCGGTGAACAGCTCGTTCAACGCCGCCAGGTCGCCGGCGTTGATGGCGGCGACGAAGGCCCTCGCAGTCCTCTCGTTCTCACTCAATTCGAAGATCCTCCACTCGATGGACGACCGGCCGGCCACGGATCGGTCCAGGCGAATCTAGAGATCGGCGGCTCGCCGGCGAGGGCCATACGCGTC
>DASUSU010000202.1:0-2147 GCA_036374915.1 Acidimicrobiia bacterium
GAGGTGGGAAGCCGCACCCGTGTCGTGGAACGGGCGCGCGGGGGCGGGAAGTGAGTCCGCAGGCCGGGGGCCTCCACCTGAAACAGCTTCTCGGCGCGGGACAGGCCCTTCAGGGCGTAGGAGCCGAGCTCCCTGACCTGCCATCCGGCCTCGGCGAGATGCCCTTCGACCAGCTCCCTCACCGGAGCCGAGACGACGATCTGCTGACCGTGGGCGGTGGAGGCGACCCGCGATGCCCGATGCACGTCGAGCCCCACGTAGCCCCCGGACCCGATCCTGGCCGTCCCGGTGTGGAGACCGAGTCGAGCTCGAACCTCGACCGATTGCGGCCAGTCCCTCCCGGCCAGGTCGGTCTGGATCTCGACTGCGGCTCTCACCGCCTCGAACGCGTCCTGGAACACCACGAACACCCGCTCGCCTTCCAGGTCGACCACGGTGCCACCATGACGCCCGGTCGCCTCGGACACGGTGTCGTGATAACCGGTGAGGACCTCGGAATAGGAGATGCCGAGCTGCTCCACCAATGCGGTCGAGCCTGCGACATCTCCGAACAGGAAGGTGAGCGTCCCCAGAGGGAGCGAGCCGGGCTCCGGCTCGGCCGTGGCGAAGCGCTCTGCCACGAGGGCTGCCAGATCCTCGACCAACATCTCCGCCAGGTCGCCGGGAGACTCGAACGACCGGCTCGGCGAGCGCCCGTCGTTCCCTATCCGGTCGAGGAGACGGCGGAGCCCCTCTTCGCGCTCGGCGGCAGGCTCCTTGACGTAGATCAGGCGGGGGAGACCCGCGCCCCGGTCGTATTCCTGCTCCAGGTCCGAAACCGGGCTGTCATCGGTCGTCCACCCATAGGACTGCCAGTAGATGCCGACGAAGATGTCGGCGTCTTCGAGGGCCGGACCATCCTGGCCGGGAAGGCTGCCGAGATCCACGCCCGCCGGGACGAGGCGAAGCGATTTGATCGCCGACTTGGCCGCTTCACGCTCCGACTTCAGCTCACCCAGAGTGGAGGAGACGAACACCCGGAGGCGGTGACCTCCCTGGTCCTCGTGGGAATTGGGGTCAGGGCTCCCCTCGTCGTCCTCCCAGGTCGCGCTCACCGCGTTCACGGTAACCGTCTCCGGCCGCTTCGCATCGTCGAGAAGGGCAATTCCGTGCCCGCCGGAAACGGTCTTCGGCCTCTACCACGGCCCCGACCGCGTATTGTCCAATCACGACGACGAACGGGAGGCAGTCGTGGGTTATTCGGATCGTCTGGACGTCGGTGGGTGGCGTGTCTCGGCGGAGTCCCATCAGGGGGCGGGGACCGGGGGCTTCCTCGTCCTCAACCTGGTCGTGTTGGCCGGGGTCGGGCTGCTCTGGATCGGATTCGCCTTGGCGGCATGGCTGGAGCCGGCGCTGCTGGTCCAAGCATGGGATTGGGTCGAGGCCCTGCCCGTGGCCAACGAGTTCCTCGCCTGGACCGTGGGGCTGCCCTGGATGGTGTCCCTGGCGGTATGGCAGGGAGCGTGGCCGGATCTGGTCAGGGTTGGGGTGGTGGCCGGTCTGGCCCTGGCCAGTCTGTGGGCGGTGTTCCCCCACCGGATCCGCTGAGTCTCACCGGCCTATCGGGCAGGGTGTTCGAAGGGGTCCACTTCGACCGAAGGGGCCAGGTTGAGACGGGGCAGGAAGTACTGGACCAAGGGCCCGATCCCCAAGGCGAATACCAAGGTCCCGATTCCCAGCGTTCCCCCCAGGGCCCAGCCGGCGGTGAGGACCGCGATCTCGATCACGGCGCGAGTGAGCCTGATCGACGGTCCCCTCCGGGCGATCCCGGTCATCAACCCGTCCCTGGGGCCGGGACCGAGGTTGGCTCCGATGTAGAGGCCGGAGGCGATTCCGATCAGTACCACACCGCCGATCAGCATCACCCAGGCGACACCGGTCGAATTGGCCTCGGGCAGCACCACGGCGGTGACGTCGATCACGACTCCGATGATCACCGCGTTGAACAGCGTCCCCAGGCCGTAGGGCTCGCGCAGGGGAAGCCAGAGCAGCAGGACACCAACCGACACGATGATCGACCACACCCCCACGCTCATCCCGAATCGGCGGGCCAGACCCTGGTGGAGAACATCCCAGGGAGGGACGCCGAGGTCCGACTGCAGCATCAA
>DASUSU010000203.1:0-3928 GCA_036374915.1 Acidimicrobiia bacterium
CACGAGGAGACTGCGACGATTCGAGGTCACGGCGAGGCAACTCACCCTCGACGAGGCCGCGCCGGTGCTTCGGGAGACCCTGGCCACCGCGAATCCCTTCATCCGCGCCCTGCTCGGCGGCTACTTCACCGCCGATTCCAACGCCCCGCTCGATGTCTGGCGAGACGAGGCCGCCCGCCACCCGGTGTTCTTCCTCGCCCCCGTATGACCGGACCGTCCCCAACCCAATGCACAGCGTCACGGATACGTGACGCCCTGCATTAGGAAAGCGCGCTGGCGCTATTCCACCGTCACCGTCTTGGCCAGGTTGCGGGGCTTGTCCACGTCCATGCCCTTGGCGGTGGCCACGTAATAGGCGAGGAGTTGGAGGGGCACCACCGCGGTGACCGTGCACAGCAGGTCGGGGCCGGCCGGGACCCGGATCACGTGGTCGGCGACGTGACCGACCTCGTCGCCCTCCTCGGCGACCAGGACGATGGTCCCGCCCCGGGCCTTCATCTCCTCCATGTTGGACAGGGTCTTGGCCTGGACATGGGTGTCGGTGGCGACCCCGACGATGACCACACCCGGCTCGATCAATGCGATCGGCCCGTGCTTCATCTCGCCGGCGGCATATCCCTCGGCCCGGACATAGGCGATCTCCTTCAACTTGAGCGCACCCTCCATCGCCACCGGGAAGTCACCAGACCGGCCCAGGAAGAACCAGTCCCGGGTGTCGGCCCAGGCCTCGCACATCACCTTCACCTCGTCGGCCCTGGCCAGCACCGCCTCGACCTGGTCGGGGAGACGGAGCAGGTCCTTGACCAGTAGCTCGATGGCGCCAGGGTCGAGAGCCCCCCGCACCTGGGCCAGGTATAGGCCGAGCAGCTGCATCGCGACCAGCTGGGTGGTGAAGGTCTTGGTGGCGGCGACCCCGATCTCGGGGCCGGCCCTGGTGTAGAGGACCGCGTCCGACTCCCGGGCCAACGCCGACTCGACCACGTTGGAGACACCGATCACCAAAGACCCCTGGGCCCGGGCGTAGCGGATCGCGGCCAGCGTGTCGATGGTCTCCCCCGACTGGCTGATCCCGATCACCAGCGACCGATCGTCGAGCACCGGGTCGCGGTACCTGAACTCCGAGGCGATGTCGATCTCGACCGGGAGCCGGGCCCACCGCTCGATGGCGTACTTGGCCATCATCGCCGCGTGGAACGAGGTGCCGCAGGCGACCACGAACACCTTGTCGATCTCCCGAAGCACGTCGGGATCGATGGTCAGCTCGTCGAGCACCACCCGCCCCGGGGCCTCGACCCGCCCGGCCAGCGTGTCGGCGATGGCGTGGGGCTGTTCGAAGATCTCCTTCAGCATGAAGGTCTCGAAGCCGCCCTTCTCCGCCGCCTCGAGGTCCCATTCGACCAGACGCTCGTCGAGGGGGAGACTGACCCCGTTCAGGTCGGTGAGGGTGATCGAGTCGGGTCGGATCTCCACCACCCGATCGTCCTCGATGATGACCATGTGCCGGGTGTGCTCGAGGAAGGCGGGGATGTCGGAGGCGAGGAAGTTCTCCCCCTTGCCCCGGCCCACCACCAGCGGCGACCCCCGTCTCGCTCCGACCAGGACGTCGGGCTCCGACCTCCGCATCACCACCAGGGCCAGGGCGCCGTCCGTCTCGTTCATGACGTGGCGCACCGCCTCGGCCAGGGGCAGCTCGGACATCTCCTCCATCATGTGGGCGACCACCTCGGTGTCGGTGTCGCTCTCGAAGACGTGACCGTTGTCGACCAGCTTGGTCTTGAGCTCCACCCAGTTCTCGATGATCCCGTTGTGGACGACCACCACCTCACGGGTGCAGTCGAGATGGGGATGGGCGTTGCCCGTGTTCGGGGCGCCGTGGGTGGCCCACCGGGTGTGGCCGATCCCGGTGTGGGCGACGGCCGGATGCTCCCGGTCGACCAGGCCCTGGAGGTCGGCGATACGACCGGCCTGCTTGAGGACGGTCATCGACCCGCCGTGGTTCAGGGCCACCCCGGCCGAGTCATAGCCCCGGTATTCGAGCCGGGCCAGACCCGGCATCAGCACGTCGATCACCGGTCTCGGCCCGACGTATCCAACGATTCCGCACATCACTCTCTCCTTGACACTGGACGGTTGGCGCGTGCGGGGAAAGCCGTGTTACCGGCGCTCAACGGGTGGGCTTCTGTTCCGGAATCACTTCCGGGTTTTGCTCCCACTCCCTTACGACCTGAGCTGGCCGGGAAGGCATCCGCCGAATCATTCGATGACCTTCCTCCTCGTCACCTCGGGGCAGTTCTAGCCACGAGGCCTGGCGCTGTTCGCTTGTTCGCACACGCGATCGGCTTGTTTCCTGGGTTCTATCCCTCCTTCCGCATCGAGCTCTCGGTGACGCTCGACAGGAGATCAGCGTAGCGCCTGGCCAGCTCTTCGGAAGAGGCTTCCACCATGACCCGGATCAGGGGCTCGGTGCCCGAAGCCCGGACCAGGACCCGGCCCTCATCGCCCAGCTCGGCCTCCACCCGGCGCACCTCGTCCCAGAGCTCGGCGGCGTCGTCGAGGGTTGCACCCCGGTCGATCCGCACGTTCTGCAGGACCTGGGGGTACTCGGTGATCGCCTCGGCCCGAAGCTGTCTCAGCTCCTTGCCGGTCCCCGCCACCACGTCGAGCAGCCGCACCGCGGTGAGCAGGCCGTCCCCGGTCTGACCCTTGTCCAAGAAGATGACGTGACCGGACTGCTCCCCGCCCAGAGACGCCTTGTGCTCGATCATCGCCTCCATGACATAGCGGTCGCCGACCTTGGTCTCGATCAGGTCGATGTCCGCCTCGGCCATCGACTTCCTGAACCCGAGATTGGACATGACCGTCGCCACCACCAGGTTCTTCTTCAACGCCCCCTGGGACTTCAGGTGCCGGGCGACGATGGCCATGATCACGTCGCCGTTGGCCACCCGCCCGTCCTCGTCGACCGCGATCAGGCGGTCGGCGTCCCCGTCGAAGGAGAGACCGATCCGGCCCCTCACCTCCCCCGCCAGCATCTCGGGATGGGCCGCGCCGACACCGGCATTGATGTTGGTCCCGTCCGGGGCGTCGGCGAGGACGTGGAGATCGGCCTTGAGCCTGCGGAACAGCAACGGTGCCGCCTTGAACGCCGCCCCGTTGGCACAGTCGAGTACCACGCCGAGACCGCTCAGGTTGTACCTGGAGATGGAGACGAGGTGATCGACGTACCGCTCCAGGGCGTCGCTGTCGGTGAACCGGGTGCCGATCTCGGGGCCGATCGCCGACTTGGTGCCGGTCGAGCGCAGCCTGTCCTCGATCTCCCTCTCCACCTCGTCGGGCAGCTTGCTGCCCCGGGCGGCGAGGAGCTTTATCCCGTTGTCCTCGGCAGGGTTGTGCGACGCCGAGACCACGGCGCCCATCGTCGCCCCCGTGGTCTCGGTCAGGAAGCTGATCCCGCCACTGGGGAGGACACCGACGTCGACGGTGTCGATCCCGACCGCATGGAAGCCGGCCTGGAGGGCGGAGGAGAGCATCTCGCCGGAACGACGGGTATCACGGCCGACCAGGACCGGCCCGCCGCGGAGGTATGCCCCGGCGGCCCGGCCGATGGCCAGGGCAAGCTCGGGAGTGAGCTCGGAGCCGGCGACGCCACGGACGCCGTCGGTGCCGAAGATGGGCTTCCCATCGTCGAGGAGACGACGGAGATCGACCAAGGTCAGCGCTTCGTGTACTGGGGAGCTTTACGGGCCTTGCGCAGCCCGTACTTCTTCCGCTCCACCACCCTCGAGTCACGGGTGAGCAGTCCCGCCTTCTTCAAGGTGGGGCGCAGCTCCTCGTCGAGCACGATCAGGGCCCGGGAGATCCCGAGTCGGAGCGCGTCGACCTGACCGGTGGTGCCCCCGCCTTCCAGGGTGGCGTCGATGTCGTAGCG
>DASUSU010000204.1:0-7750 GCA_036374915.1 Acidimicrobiia bacterium
GGGGCACGGTTTGCAGACAGGCCTGGTTGGCGATCGTGCCGATCGGCTCGTCGGGCCGCTCCGCCTGTCTCTCCCGGATCCGGTCGAATATGACCACCGAGTCGTTGATCGAGTACCCGATGATGGTGAGCAATGCGGCCAGGAACACGCCGTCGAGGGTCTTGCCCAGCCAGGCGAAGACCCCGATGACGATGGCCGCGTCGTGGAACATCGAGACCACCGCTGCGGTGCCGATGGTCCATCGGAACCGGATGGCCAGGTAGGCCAGCTGGGTGAGCAGGGCCAGACCGAGAGCGATCAGGGCCCGATTGCGGATCTCTACCCCGAGGGTGGGCCCGACGAACTGGTCCCGTTCCACCGACACGTCGCCGCCGACCCTGGCCATGGTCTCCTCGAGCGACTGCTCCTGGTCGGCATCGAGCTGCTCGGTGCGGATCACGATGTTGCCCTGTCCTGTCTCCTGGATCAGCGCCCGGGGCAAACCCTGATCGGCGAGCTCTCCGCGGAGGGCTTCCAGGTCGACTTCCTCGGTGACGGAGAACTCGACCAGTCGTCCCCCGAGGAACTCGAGACCGAAGTTGATCCCGCGGCCGATGATGCCGCCTATCGCGACCAGCACCAGCACCGCGGAGACGACCAGCCACCGTCTCGGGCTCCGGAACAGATTCGGCCCCGAGGTTCGCAGCCACTCCTGGAGTCTCCTCCCGACGGTCATGCCCATCAGCCCGGGACGCTCCTCCAGCGCTTTCACCTTGGAGAGCAGTTCGAGCAACACTCTGGTCACCACGAGGGCGGAGAACATCGAGACCAGGACACCGATGGTCAGGGTCACACCAAAGCCGCGCACGGCACCCGAGGCGAGGAAGAAGAGCAGCAGGGCAGCGAGCAGGGTGGTCACGTTGCCGTCGGCGATGGCGCTCCAGGCACGCTGGAACCCGGCGACGAGCGATCTCCCCAGCGAGGGGTCCTCTGCGTACTCCTCCTTGGCCCGCTCGTAGACGAGGACATTGGCGTCGACCGCCATCCCGATGGCGAGCACGAACCCGGCGATTCCGGGCAGGGTGAGGGTTGCCCCCAGACCGGCGAGAATCGAGTACGAGAGCAGGCCGTAGACCCCGAGCGATATCGCCGCGACCACCCCGATCAGCCGGTAGAAGGCGATCATGTAGAGGATGGTGAGGCCGGCGCCGATCAGTGCCGCCTCGAGGCTGGCTTCGATGGCGGCCTCGCCCAGCGATGGGCCGATCGTGCCCTGCTCGATGACCTCCACCGGCACCGGCAATGCGCCGGCGCGGATCAGCAACGCCAGCTCTCCGGCGCTCTCCTCGTCGAAGTTGCCCGTGATCAGGGTCTCGCCCCCGGTGATCCCGACCCCACACTGCACCGAAGGGGAGACGCTGGGGCTGGAGAGGACGGTGCCGTCGAGGACGATGGCCACCCGTCGGGTCGGGTCCCCGATCGGCGCACAGGCGGCGTCGGCGGTGAGATCGCCCCACTGACGCTCACCGTCCGGGAAGAAGCCGATCGAGACCGCCCACAGCCCCGACCCCTGGCTGTCGAAGATCGACGCTGCGCTCTCCACCTGATCGCCGGTGAGCGAGGCGGGGCCGAGGATCACGTCCTCACCGGGCTCTCCCGGCAGCACCAGAGTGTCCGGGTCGTCGGGGGCGGCGCCGGTGGCGACCGAGTCGAGAACGGGATGGAAGGTGAGCTGGGCGGTTCGCCCGATGACTTCGAGCGCCTGGTCGGGGTCCTCTAGCCCGGGCAGCTCGATGATGATCCGGCGGTCGCCGGTCAGCTGGAGGGTGGGCTCGGCCACTCCGAAGGCGTCCACCCGGCGTCTCAGCACCTCCAGGGTCCGGGTGGTCACGTCGGCGTCGACGGTCACCTCCGGCGTGTCCTGTGCCTCGAGGACGATTTGGGTGCCGCCGCGCAGGTCAAGACCGAGGTTGATCGGGTTGTTGAGGACCAGGTACACGGCTGCGCCGATCGAGACCACTGTCCAGAACAGACGCCACCGGGATACTTTGAGCATCGGGCAGCCCTTCGAATGTGCGGCGGGACGGGTGCATGCTATCGGTCGGACCGGCGGATGAGAGATCGTCCCGGGCCGGTCGGGGCGCCTCCGGGCGTTCAGACCCCGGCACCCGGTATCCTTCCCCTATGCGCGAGAAGGTCACCGTCCCCACCATAAGGGCCCGCAAGGGCGGTCCCAAGATCTCGATGATCACCGCCTACGACTATCCGGGTGCGGTCATCGCCGATCGAGCCGGGGTCGACATCATCTTGTTGGGTGACTCCGCCGCCAACGTGGTGCATGGGATGCACACCACGCTCGAGTTCGGGATGGAGGAGACGATCATGCACGCCCGGGCGGTGAAGCGGGCCGATCCGCGCTCGTTGTTCGTGGTCGACATGCCATGGCTCAGCTTCCACATCTCGCCCGAGGACACCGTCCGCAACGCGGGCCGGATCGTCCAGGAGGGCGGTGCCGAGGCGGTCAAGTTGGAGGGAGGCCGCAAGCGTCTCCCCATGATCGAACGTCTCCTCGACGCCGAGATCCCGGTGATGGGCCATCTCGGCCTCACCCCGCAGTCGGTGCACGCAATGGGTGGCTTCAAGGTGCAGGGAAAGATGGTCGACGCCGCCCAGCAGATAATCGAGGACGCCCGGGCCATAGCCGACGCCGGGTGCTTCTCGATGGTGCTCGAAGGAGTGCCCGACATCCTGGGCGAGTTGATCACCAAAGAGGTCGACGTCCCCACCATCGGCATCGGCGCCGGCCCCTCCACCGACGGCCAGGTGCTGGTGTTCCACGATGTGCTCGGTCTCGGGTCGGGCAACTACCCCAAGTTCGTGCGCAGGTACGCCAATCTCGCCGATGAGGCGGTGGCCGCCCTGGAGCGGTACGTCGCAGACGTCGGATCGGGGGAGTTCCCCGGCGACGACGAGAGCTATCACGTCTCGGACGAGATCGCAGCCGAGATGCTGAAGGACCGGTCCTCCGACTGACCCGGCTGCTCTGCCTGGTGCTGGCCCTGGCCGCCTGCTCCGGCATCGGCTCCCAGACCTCCGCCACCACCGCAACTTCGCCCCCGGCCACCACCCCGGCCACCCCGGCCACGACGGCACCCGCGGCCGAGACCACGGTGAGCTCGACTGTTGGCGACGTGGTCGGGCTCCCCACCACCGATGTACTGGTGGACGACACGGCGCTCCGGGTCTGGGTCGCCGACGACGGAGAGGAGCGGTCGCAGGGCCTACGCCGGGTGGCGGCGCTGCCCGATGACATCGACGGCATGCTCTTCGTCTGGGACACCCCGACCGAGCCCACCTTCGTCATGCAGGACACCCTCATCCCTCTCGACGTCTGGTTCTTCGACGACCAGGGGGCGTTGGTGGGCACCCATGCGATGACACCATGCGCCGAGGAGCCGTGCCCCACGTATCCGGCGCCTGGCCCGGTGCGATGGGCCCTGGAGACGCCGCTCGACACGCAGGAGTTCGTCGAGGGCGCCCGACTCACGACTTCTCCATCCGGCTGAGCTCGCCCTACAATCAATTTGTCCGCACCGACGTCTCGCGCCGTTCGGTTGCGTCAAGCCCCTGCCCCACCGGGTTGGTGGGGCCTTCCACACGGATGTCCACAGGAGGTCACATGCGCGACTATGAGGTAATGACGATCCATCGGCCCGAACTGGCCGAGGACGAGGTCGAGGCCAGGATCACCGAACTGGAATCGCACCTCTCCGGTCAGGGAGCGACCGTCGCCGGGCGTGACCTGTGGGGGAAGCGCCGCTTCGCCTACGAGATCGACCACGTATCCGAGGGTTACTACTCGGTGGTCACGTTCCAGGCAGAGGCGGCTGCCGTCGACTCACTCGATCGATTGCTGTCACTGGCCGACGAGGTGGTTCGACACAAGATCGTGCGCAAAGGCGCATGACTGGAATCCGTCCCCGAGTCGAGGCATGATCGACACCGGGACGTGAATAGAGGAGATTTCACATGTCGAACAACGTCACCCTGATAGGCAACCTGGTCGATGACCCGGAGCTGCGCTTCACCCCTTCGGGGGTGGCCATGGCCAAGATTCGCCTCGCCGTGAACCGGCGCTGGCGGGGGAACGACGGTGAGTGGCAGGAGGACACCAGCTTCTTCACCGGCACCGTGTGGAGGGAGCAGGCCGAGAGCGCGGCCGAGTCGCTGCAGAAGGGGACCCGGGTCATCGTGACCGGTCGTCTCGAGCAGAGGAGCTGGGAGACCGACCAGGGCGACAAGCGATCGGTCGTCGAGATCCAGATCGACGAGATCGGCCCTTCGCTGCGTTGGGCCACCGCCTCGGTCAACAAGACCCAGCGCTCGGGCGGAGAGTGGAGTGGTGGCGGCGGCGGTGGCGGCCAGGGGGCCGACGTCCCTCCGGCACCGGTGGCGAGAGAGACCTACGGGCCCGACGAGGCCCCGTTCTGATCCAGGAGAGCTAGCTGAATGGCAAGAAAGAGCACCAACAACCCGCGTCCCAAGCGGCGCCGGGCCGCGGAGACGAGACGGGGCCGTCCCAAGCCCTGCGCCTTCTGCAAGCAGAAGGTCGACTTCATCGACTGGAAGGACGTCTCCGTCCTCCGCAAGTACATGTCCGATCGGGGCAAGATCCGCGGCCGCCGGGTGAACGGCAATTGCCCCACCCATCAGCGCGCCGTGGCCAACGCCATCAAGAATGCCCGGGAGATGGCGTTGCTCCCCTATCTGAACACCCGATGAGACTGATCCTCACCTCCGATGTCCAGGAACTGGGCAAGCGGGGCGACGTGGTCGACGTGGCCGAGGGTTATGCCCGCAACTACCTCCTTCCCCGGAAGAAGGCGGTGAAGGCCAACGAAGGGGCCCTGGCCCAGGCCGAGGCGGTGCGCGAGGCGCGAATCGAGGCGGAGCGCAAGGCCAAGGACGATGCGGAGCGGCTGGCCACTCAACTGGTGGGGAGCCGGGTCGTGATCGCGGCCCAGGCCGGCGACGAGGGACAGCTGTACGGTTCCATCGCCGTGGCCGATGTGGTGGAGGGGGTGCGCCGCTTCACCGGCATCGAGCTGGAGCGTTCTACGGTGGAGATCCCCAAGCCGATCAAGGCGATCGGCCTCCACGAAATCCACATCAAACTCCACCCCGAAGTGGAGTTCCCCCTCACCCTGGACGTCATCCCGGCCACCTGACTTCCTAATGCAGGGCGTCACGTATACGTGACGCCCTGCATTGAGAATGGGACCGCTCCCTCCCGATAACAGTCGATTTCGCGGTTTTCCTGGGAATCTCTTCCACCGCGAAAACAAAACGGGCCTGCGCGAAAATCGATCAGCCCTACGGCTTGTCCACCCCGAACCGTCGGGCCTATCTTCATCAATCTTCCCCGCTGGCAGAATTGGCTTCCCCGCCCACCGGCGGGGTCTTGCGTGTCAGGGCCCCCCCGAACCGGTCAACGCTGCCAATTCGCGAAAACTGAATCTGTCACACGCGACTTGTTGGATGAGGACCAGATGAGCATGACCGACCAGGGGCAGATGAGACCCGGCTATCGAAACCCGCCCCACTCCAGGGAGGCGGAGGAGTCGGTCATCGGGGCCGTCCTCCTCTCCGAGGAGGCGGTGAACGAGGTCATGGACCGGCTCCATCCCCCCGACTTCTACGTCCCCGCCCATCAGGCCATCTTCGAAGCCATGCGCGAGCTGTTCGACGGCAACCAGGCCATCGACGCGGTGACCGTCTCCGAGGCGCTGCGTCGGCGTGGGGAGCTGGACAAGATCGGGGGGGTCTCCTATCTCGCCCGTCTCGTCGACATCGTCCCCTCCACCTCCAACATCCTCTACTACTCGGGGATCGTCGAGGAGCACGCCAAACGACGGGAACTGATCCGGGCCGGCGCCACGGTGACCGACGTCGCCTTCGACATCGACGAGGAGATAGCCCGGGTCCTCGACCGGGCGGAGCAGGCCGTGCTCTCGGTGGCCGAGCGCCGGAGCGCCCAGACCCTGCTCGAGGTCGGGCCGTTGTTCAGCGACGTGCTCGAGCACATCGAGCTCCTCGAGCAGCGTGGCTCGGAGCTGACCGGTCTCGCCACCGGGTATGTCGACCTGGACAAGAAGCTGGCCGGGCTCCAGGCGGCCAACCTGGTCGTCATCGCGGCGAGACCGGCGATGGGCAAGTCGAGTCTGGCCTTGGGCATCGCGGTCAACGCCGCAACCCAGGGCGAGCCGGTGGCGATCTTCTCCCTGGAGATGTCGAAGGAGGAGATCGTCCAGCGCATCCTCTCCTCGGTGGGTCGGGTCGACTCGATGAAGCTCCGCTCCGGCCAGCTCGGCCCGTTGTGGCAACGGGTGGTCGACGCGGCCGGCAAGATGTATCAGGCCCCGATCTTCATCGACGACTCCCCGGTGGTCACCGTGACCGACATCCGGGCCAAGTGCCGTCGCCTCAAGAGGAAGAAGGGTCTCGCCCTGGTCGTCATCGACTACCTGCAGCTGATGGAGTCGTCGAGCCGGGAGAACCGTCAGCAGGAGATCTCGGAGATCACCCGCAACCTGAAGAACCTGGCCCGCGAGCTGGAAGTCCCGGTCATCGCCGTCTCCCAGCTCAACCGCTCGTTGGAGACCAGGGAGGACAAACGCCCCCGTCTCTCCGATCTACGCGAGAGCGGATCCATCGAGCAGGACGCAGACGTGGTGATGTTCATCTACCGCCACGAGTACTACCACCCCGAGGATCAGGAGCGGAAAGGGATCGCCGAGGTGATCGTGGCCAAGCATCGGGCCGGCTCCACGGGCCCGGTCGAGGTCACCTTCCAGCCCGAGTTCACCCGGTTCGCCAACCTGGGTCGCGACGTCACCTAACGATTCGCCCGGCCCGCCGCCAAGGCGCGCTCGATCGTGTCGTAGGCCTCGGCGGCGGCCCGCCATCCCAGGGTGGCGGTCTTCTTGTCCTCCAACTCCTTGTAGACGGCGAAGAAGTGCTCCAGCTCCCGGAGCAGGTGCTCGGGCACGTCGTCGAGGTCCTTCGCCTCGCGCCACAGCGGGTCGCCGTCGGGCACTGCCAGCACTTTGTGGTCGGCGTGGCCCTGGTCCTCCATCAGGAACAGGCCGATCGGGCGGACCCGGATCCGGCACCCGGGGAAGGTGGGCTCGGTGACCAGCGCCATTATGTCGAGCGGGTCGCCATCCTCGGCGTGGGTGTCGGGGATGAAGCCGTAATCGGCGGGGTAACGGGTGGCGGTGAACAGCATCCGGTCGAGGAAGATCTCCCCGGTCACGTGATCGGTCTCGTACTTGTTCCGGCTCCCCTTGGGGATCTCCACGATCATGGTGACCAGCACGGGTTGACTGTACAGACGGCTACTCTCGCCCGGTTGTGCCTGACATCGGTGGCCTCGTCACAACCAGGGCTCGTTCCCTGACGACGCTTCCATTCAAAGACCTCCCGGGATAGCCACCTCGATGACCCCCACCGCCAAGCGCGGAAAGCGCTACCTACTAGTGATGTCCGTCGGCGCGCTGGGTGTCGTCTACGGCGACATCGGCACCAGCCCGCTCTATGCCTTCCGCGAGTCTTTTCACGCTGCCGAAGGGCTCGGGGTCGATAGGGCCAGCGTGTTCGGCGTGCTGTCACTGATGTTCTGGGCGCTGGTGTTGGTGGTCTCGGTCAAGTACCTGGTCTTCGTGGTGAGGGCGGACAATCACGGCGAGGGGGGCATCCTCGCATTGACCGC
>DASUSU010000205.1:0-2475 GCA_036374915.1 Acidimicrobiia bacterium
ATCTCGTCGAGGGACCGGCCGCCGGTCCCGACGATGAACTGGCGTATCCCCTCCTCGGGGTCGGCTCCGCCGTTCGGGTCCTGGAGGGCGAATCGCTCGTAGAAGTGGTCGTTCCCGTTGACGATGATCTCGGCATTGGCGTCGTAGAGGGTCTGATACAAAGGGAGCACCTCCGGGTTCCCCCCTTGCCGGCCGGAGCTGAACAACGGCCGCTGCCAGTAGGCGACGGTGCACGCGGCGTCGTTGCTCCTCAGGTCTTCCTGAAGCCATTGACCTTGCGCCGAGTTCAATTCGCAGCCGCCCACCCGGCTGCAGTTCGAGTTGAGGACGGCGACGTGCCAGCCGGCGAAGTCGTAGCTGTAATAACCGAGGGCGGGCTCCCCTGCCGCCCCGCCGAAGTAGTCGAAATAGCCCGACGCACCTGCCGTCCGGTATTCGCGCGACCCAACCGCGGGTCGGGTTATCCCCTTATGCCGGCCCCAGGTCGGTTCGTAGCAGTCGGCGAAGCTCTGGGCCGAGCCGCCTTCGTAGGCGTTGTCACCCACCGTGAACACCACCGCCTCGACTGAGCCGGCAACGACCCGATCCAACAAGGCAGCGGTGGCCTCGTCGCCTTCGCTGGCGCAACTGGCGATGTCGCCTGCTCCGACCAGCTTCGTCCCTCGCGGCGGTCCGACGCTGCCTGGCTCTCCCAGGGTCACCACCAGCTCAGGGCCGCCAGATCCGGGATGACGCGAGGTGAACTCGAACCCGTCGGGGGAGGAGACGGTCAGATAGAAGTCCACGATTCCGGACTCTGCAACGGCGGGCGACACGTCGATCTCGATCTGGGCTCCTTCCTCTCCGGCTGTCAGCGGAGCGATCGGCGCTCCGATCGGCGGGGCGGTGGCCCAGGTCGTCTCGGTCTCGGTCCACGGCCCGGCGACGCCGTTGACCAGACCGGCCTGGGACGAGGAGTCGAGCACGGTCAACCGGAGGGTGGCATCGATCACTGGCTGGTCGCTTCGGATGTGGGTCAGGTCGAAGCGGAGAAGGGCCCAGCGCATGTCGTCCGCCGCGTCCTGCTCCACTTCCAACACGTCGGCAGCGCCGAACGACGCTTCGGGCTCCCTGCTCGACACCACCGTGTCCTCGCTGGCGAGAACGGTGATGGGCTGGCCGGCCGGGATGGGAGGCAGAGTGGTGGAAGTTGCCGCGGTGCCGGTGGTCGCGGTCACCTCGGAATCGGTGGTCGATGTCCCCGCGCTCGATGTCGTCGTCCCCGCGCCCAACGGCGTGGTGGTGCTCGGCGAGTCGCGGAACTCTGCCACCAGGAACCCGACGACCGTCCCCAGGAGGAGCAGCGCCGCCAAGCCGAGAACGACGAGTGTCGTGTTCTGCCGACGCGGCTCGGGTTGCTCGGTGCTCATGTGTCTCCTCCCCGGAAGTCACGCCGGGAAGTACCCCCGGCGTCGAGCCAATCTATACCCGTCCCCTCCCCCCGGGAACCTGGCCCGGGTGGCCCAGGATCTCGACATCCTGTACCCTTCGTCGCCTACGGGAGTGGGAGCAATGATGAATTGGTGGGGGCGTCGTACGAGGTGGCAGCAGTTCCTGCTGGTGCTCATGGTGGTTCTGGCCGGGTACGTTGCCTATCTCTTCGTCAAGCCGGCGAGCCTCAACTCCGCGGTGTTCACCGTCCCCATCTCGGGCGGAGACGACGAGTTTCGGACCGAGGGGCGTGATCCGGCCTGGTCGCCCGACGGTTCGGTGATCGCGTACACCTCCCAGGACGAGGACGACCTCGAAGCAGTCTTCACCTTCGATCTGGCCAGCTCCGAGGTGACCTCGGTGGCAAGCGGCGGTCAGGCGGCCTGGTCTCCGGACGGGTCGCAGCTCGCCGTCGCCGCAGAAGACGAGGACGGCGTCATCGGCATCTATCTGGTCGATGCTTCGGGATCAGAGGCCACCTTCCTCGTCGAGGGCAACCACCCGAGTTGGTCGCCCGACGGGACCCGAATCGCCTACGACGTGACCGATGCCGACGGGGCCGTCACCGTGAGCATGATCGATCTCGATACCTCGGAGGTGACCCCTGTCACCGAAGGGGACGAGCCCTCCTGGTCGCCCGATGGGTCGAGCCTCGCTCTGGTGAGGGAGGATGGAGACGGGAACTCCGAGATCTACGTCTTCGACCTGGAGACCTCCGAGGAGGTGCTGGTTGCCGAGGGCGACGATCCCAGCTGGTCTCCTGACGGCACGACCATCGCTTTCACGGCCGATGGCGACGAAGAGTCGATGGTCTCCACCGTGCAACCCGGCTCCGACCCGGTCGAGCTGATCGACGGCGAAGGTCCGTCCTGGTCACCGGACGGCGATCAGATCGCCTTTGCCCGGAACGAGTAGCGCGCTTCTAGTCCGCCGGCGCCGCTGTCGTGCCCGAGGACCGAGGAACCAGGAGGACGATGATCGAGGGAGTCTCGACGATCGGCTCCA
>DASUSU010000206.1:0-4942 GCA_036374915.1 Acidimicrobiia bacterium
AGCCGCGGACTTTGCCGTCGGTTCCTTTCGGCTCGGAGAGCAGGGTGACTCCGACCGTTCCGTTGCTGCCGGCCGGGGCACAGTGGATGTGGCCTGCTACGGCCCCGCTGGTCAGATCGTCCCACTCGACGCGGAAGCGGACCTTGTTCCGTTTCAGGGTGAAGTCGGCTTCTCCTTCACCGTCGGAGACCACGGCTGGTGTCTGCACCTCCTGACCCGGATCCAGGTCGGCCTCGAACTCCGAGCCGTGCGCGGAGGCGGTGAGCGGGGTGCTGGCCACGATGAGCATCGAGACCATTCCGATCTTGAAGAACCTGCGCAACATGTGTTCCTCCATGTAGTCGCCGATCGTGCGCGTCAAGCGCAGCTGTATCCATCACTACGGTCGCACCGGTCTCTTGGTTCGGCCTGGCTCACTGCGCGCGATTGTCAGGGCATCGGCGCGGTACCCTGATCGCGATGAACGGCGACCGGGGTAGGGGGACACTGGTCGCTTTCCTGGTCGGGTCGGTGCTCTCCTCGGGCAACCCGATCGCGGTCAAGTTCAGCAACGTCGAGCTCGATCCACTCTGGGGGGCCACCCTCCGCTTCACCCTCGCCTCAGCCTTGATGCTGGCTGTGATGCGCTGGCTCGGGCTCCGCTTCCCGCGGGGCCGGGCCCTGCTCGGGGCGGTGCTCTACGGAATCTTCAACTTCGGGCTCGCCTTTGCCTGTCTGTTCTACGCCCTGGTCGAGCTGGGGGCGGGCTTTCTCCAGATCCTGCTCGCGGTGATCCCGCTGATCACCCTCCTCCTGGTGGTGGTGCAACGTCTGGAGCGGCTCCGGCTCTCCGCAGTGGCCGGGGCCGTCATCGCCTTTGTCGGCGTCCTGCTCATGTCCCGGATCGCCTTGGATGCCTCGGTCTCGTTCGGCACCATCCTGGTGGCGATGGCCGCCGCCTTCTGTCTCGCCGAGGGGGCGGTGCTGGTCCGGGTGTTCCCTCCCGAGCACCCGGTCTCGCTGAACGCGGTGGGGATGACCGTGGGGGCGGCGGTGCTCTTTGTCGGGTCGTTGCTCGCCGGCGACGAGATGGTGCTGCCTCGTCTCGGCGAGACCTGGCTGGCGATGTCCTACATGGTCGTGATCGGCTCCGGGATCGTCTTCATCCTCTGGGTGTTCGTGCTCGAGCGCTGGGATGCCTCCCGGGCCGCATACAACTTCGTCCTGCTGCCACCGATCACCCTCGTCTTCTCCAACCTGATCACCGGCGAGGAGGTGGGGGTCGAGCTGATCCTGGGCGGGGTGGTCATCCTGGTCGGTGTCTACATCGGGGCGCTTCGTCCCGCCCGCAACGAGGTCGAAGTCCCGATCTGACCGCGAGGAGATGCGGACAGAAGCTGTCCACATCTCCTCGTAGCGTCCGTCGGACATGAGCGGCAGACCCGAATTGCGCGAGATCACCCCCGAGAATGTCGGCGCGGCGGTGCGGATCGAGGTGAGGCCGGAACAGAGTGATTTCGTGGCGCCGGTGGTGTACTCCCTGGCCGAGGCGTACGCCCAGCCCGACGTGGCCTGGCCTCGTCTGGTGGTGGACGGCGGGCAGGCCGTGGCCTTCGTGATGGGCGCCTTCGACCCGTCGGCCGACCCCGACTTCTTCCGTTGCGGCATCTGGCGTCTCAATGTTGGAGCCGAGCACCAGGGCAAGGGATACGGCCGGTTCGCCGTCGAGTCGGTCCTCGACGAGGCGCGGCTCCGGGGCCAGGTCCGGGCGACGGTGCTCTGGGTGCCCGGTGAGGCCGGTCCGGAAGGGTTCTGGCGGGAAATGGGGTTCGAGCCCACAGGTGAGGACTTCCACGGGCAGGTGGTCGGGGAGCGGTACCTCTGAGCTCGGTCGACGCGCCCATGGCCCGGGGTTTCGGGCCACTCGGTTTTCCTCAGGAGTGTGCGCCCCACCCTGGCACTGTCGACTCGCCAGACCGGGAGGCGTGATCAATCCCGCTGGCTGATCCGTTCCAGCAAGGGCTGGTCGACCAAGTCGGCGTACTCGGGGTTGCGCTCGATGAACGAAGAGATGAACGGGCAGAGGGGGACGATTTTCATCCCCATCGCACGGACATCGTCGAGCGCTCCTCGGGCCAGTGTCGAGCCCAGTCCTTCTCCCTCGTGCTCCGGCTCGACCTCGGTATGGACGAAGAAGCGGCGCCCACCACGCTCGTGGTAGACGGCGAGACCCAGGACACGGCCGTCCCGCTCCAACAAGTAGCGATGATTCTCGGAGTCGTCCCGGACGACGAGGTCGGCGGTCACCGGAGCGATCTTGGCTGTTCCCGGCGGCAGGGGCAAGACGGTGACGGAGACCTGGTTGGCCGCCTCTCTCGATCGCTAACTTCCCGCCGGTGACCACCCCACGACGTCTCTGGCTCCCGCCGGCCCGATTCGCCGAGCGCCCCACCGATCGCAGGGTCAGCTTCCTCGAGTTGTTCTTCGACCTGGTCTTCGTGGTGATCGTGGCCCAGTTGGCTCATAGGCTCGCCGAGCACCCGGACTGGGCGGGTGTGGGGTGGTACGTCTTTCTCTTCTATGCGGTGTGGTCGTCGTGGAACAACGGCACCCTCTACTACGACCTTCACGGGACCGACGACGTCAGCGTCCGGGTGTTCACCTTCGCCCAGATGCTGGCGGTGGCGGTGATGGGTGTCTTCATCGGCGACGTGCCCGGCGAAGGCTCGGCCGGTTTCGCCCTGGCCTATGCGGCCAACATCGCGGTGCTGGTCGTTATCTGGTTCCGCACCGGTCTCCACGACCCGTCACACCGGCCGGCGTCGATCCCCTACTCGACCGCCTATCTGATCTCGGTCCTGGTGTTCGTCGCCAGTGCCTTCGTCGACACACCTGGCAGGTATTGGATGTGGGCCGCAGGGCTCCTCATCGAGATCGCGGGCCAGGTGATCGCATTTCGCAGGTGGTCCCCACCGGGACACCAACCCGGGGATCCGGTCATCGGGGTCACCCCGTCGCTGGTGGAGCGTCTCGGCCTGCTCATGATCATCGTGTTGGGTGAGGTGATCGTGGGCGCCGTCAACGGGATGGCCGACATCGAGGTCCTCGGCGGCGACGGGATAGTGATCGGGTTGCTCGGCGTGCTCGTTGCGATCGGGCTCTGGTGGGTCTATTTCGACCTGGTCTCTCATCGGGCGCCGATCCCCTCACGATCCCAGCTCTGGCTCAATCTCCACTTTCCCCTGGCGGTGGCGATCGCCGCCGGCGGGGCCGGGGTGCTCAACACGGTGGAGCACGCTGCCGACGCCTTGCCCGACGAGGTGCGATGGCTCCTGGTCGGGTCGCTTGCCGTCGCCGTCCTGGTCGTGGCCGCCCTCGCCCGCACCCTGGAGGAGAGAAGGACGACACCCGAGCAGTATCGAACCGCGGAGATCGCCCTGCTTGTCAGCGCCTTCCTGGTCCTCGGGGTCGGTATGACCGGTTGGGAGGCCAAGGCAACGCTGGGTTCGCTGGTGATCCTGCTCTTGGTTCCGGTCGGGATGGGGCTGGGGGTCTGGTTACGTCAGCCAACGGCCCAGGTGCATTGAGGGATCGGCATTCTCATTGTTTCCCGGCTGTCCATCCCGGGGAAAGGTGCGGTTTGCTTCCGGGGACTAGCACTGGGCATGAGGCCAGAAGGAGGACTCGATGCGAAGACTCACCCTGCTCACCGTCATGACGCTCCTGGTCGCACTGCTCCCGATTGCCGCGGGCGGGGCCAAACCGGAGGCAGTGCGTTTCGCCACCTTCAACGCCAGCCTCAATCGGGGCAACGCCGGTGACCTCGCCGCCGACCTGTCCACCCCGGACAACGCCCAGGCCCGGGTGATCGCCGAGATCATCCAGCGAGCCCGGCCCGATGTCCTGCTCATCAACGAGTTCGACTTCGACGAGGCGGCGGTCGGACTGTTCCAGGAGAACTATCTCGACGTGTCCCAGAACGGGGCCGACCCGATCTCCTACCCGTACACCTTCATCGCTCCGTCCAACACCGGGGTCCAATCGGGGTTCGACCTGAACAACGACGGGACGGTGGGCGGCCCGGACGATGCCCTCGGCTTCGGCTTCTTCGAGGGCCAGTTCGGGATGGTGGTCTACTCCAGGTACCCGATCGGCGACGTCCGCACCTTCCGCAACTTCCTGTGGAGGGACATGCCCGGCGCCCTGCTCCCGATCGACCCGATCTCGGGGGAGAGCTGGTACTCCGCCGAGGAGCTGGACGTGCTCCCGCTCAGCTCGAAGAGCCACTGGGACCTGGAGATCGAGGTTGGGAGGAAGAAGACCGTCCACTTCCTGGTCAGTCATCCCACCCCGCCCGTATTCGACGGCGACGAGGACCGCAACGGGCGACGCAACTTCGACGAGATCCGCTTCTGGGCCGACTACGTCCACCCGAGGAGGGGCCGATACATCTATGACGACGAGGGCAGGTTTGGCGGGTTGAGACGGGGTGAGCCCTTCGTGATCGCGGGTGACATGAATTCGGATCCGAACGACGGCGACTCCATTCCCGGCGCCATCCAACAGCTCCTCGACAGTCCCCGGGTGAACGACAGGTTCACTCCGACCTCGTCGGGCGGGGTATGGGCGTCGGAGACACAAGGCGGGATCAACGACGAGCATCTCACCGACCCGGCAACCGATACCGCCGACTTCGCCGAGCCGCCCGGGAACTTGCGCGTCGACTACGTATTGCCGTCGAAGCGGCTCAGGGTGGTCGACGGGGCGGTGTTCTGGCCGGCCGAGGGAGAGCAGTTCTTCGAGCTGACCGGGGTGTTCCCCTTCCCCAGCTCGGATCACCGTCTGGTCTGGATCGACGTGAGGGTTCCGGGCCACTGAGCTCGGCCATCCGCGTTAGCAGAGCGAACCCGATTCAGAGTGGTCGCGAGGATCTTGCTCTCGGCAGATTAAGTGGGGCTTCCGT
>DASUSU010000207.1:0-3886 GCA_036374915.1 Acidimicrobiia bacterium
TGCTCGACGGTGGCTACTCCGGACTGTCGACCCGGAAGATCGCCGAGGCCGCCGGGGTTCCGCTCAGCCAGATCCACTACCACTTCGGGTCGAAGCAGGGTCTGGTCCTCGCCGTCCTCGAAGAGGAGAACCGCAAGCTGCTCAAGCGACAGCAGACCATGTACTCCCAGGAGATGCCGCTGTGGAAACAATGGGAGCAGGCCTGCGACTACCTGGAGGACGATCTCGAGTCGGGCTATGTCAGGGTCCTCCAGGAGCTGATGGCGGCGGGGTGGGCCAACCCTGAGATCGGGGTCGCGGTCAAGGACATGCTGCGCAACTGGTACGTCCTGCTCGCCGACGTGGCCGACCGGGCTTCGGAGCGGATCGGCGGGCTCGGCCCGTTCACCCCCTCCGAGGCCGGATTCGTCGCCGGCGTCCCCTTCCTCGGCGCCGAGGCGATGATCCTGCTCGGCTTCACCGAAGAGGAAGTCCCGATCAGGTCGGCCCTGCGCAAGTTCGGCGAAGTGCTGCGCGCCCTCGAGGAAACCTCGTGAGAGCGGCCGAGCCCGATCGGGCCGGGCACGTGGAGAGAGACGGGGTCCGTCTCGGCTACGAGGTGTTCGGCCACGGCGACCCGACCATCCTCCTGCTCCCCACCTGGACCATCATCCACTCCCGGTTCTGGAAGATGCAGGTGCCCTACCTGGCCCGTCGCTATCAGGTCATCACCTACGACGGCCCGGGCAACGGCCGATCCGACCGGGTCATCGACCCGAGGCGCTACTCGGCCGAGTCCTACGCCGCCGACGCGGTGGCGGTGCTCGACGCTTGTGACGTGGAGCGGGCGGTGGTCGTCGGGGTGTCCATGGGCGGCCAGTACGCGACCAGGCTCGCCGCACTCCACCCCGAGCGTGTCCACGGCCTCGCCCTGATCGGCCCGGCTATGGGCCTGGCCGGCCCCGACCCGGAGCGGGCCGGCATCTTCGACAAGTTCCATCTGCCCTATCCCGAGGACCCCCAGGGCTGGGACAAGTACAACCTTGCCTACTGGCACGACCACTACCAGGACTTCGCCGAGTTCTTCTTCGGCCAGGTCTTCATCGAGAGCCACTCGACCAAGCCGATCGAAGACGCGGTTGGATGGGCCCTCGAGGGAGGGCCCGCCATGCTCGAGGCGGAGGCCACCCGGCCCGAGCCCGAGGTGCCCGACACCGAGATCTTCACCAAGATCGACTGCCCGGTCCTGGTCATCCACGGGACGAGGGACCGGATCCAGCCGCACCGCGTCGGCGAGGAGGCGGCCCGGCTCTCCTCGGGCACCCTGGTCTCGATGATCGGATCCGGTCACATGCCCAACGTCAGGGACCCCGTCAAGGTCAACCTGGTGCTTCGGGACTTCGTGGAGCGGCTGGGCCGATGAGAGCGCGCTACCCCGAGCGGGAAGGCATCGTCGACCGTGACGGGATCGAGGTCCATTTCGAGGTGTACGGAACCGGCGAGCCGACGCTGTTCCTCATCCCCCCGTCCCCGATCACCCACTCCAGGATCTGGAAAGGGCTGATCCCGCATCTGGCCCGTCACTACAGGGTGGTCACCATCGACGGGCGGGGCAACGGCCGATCGGGCCGGCCCGGTGATCCCGCCGCCCACAGTCAGGAGGCCAATCTCGGCGACCTGGTGGCGGTGCTCGACGCCTCGGACACAACCCAGGCGGTGGTGGTGGCGCACTGTCACGCCTGCTGGTGGGCGGTCGCCCTCGCCTCCGCCCATCCGGAGAGGGTCGCGGCGCTGGTCGCCATCGAGCCGGGGGTTCCCTACCTGGGCCGCCCTCAGCCGCACTGGGTGGAGACCGCTTCCCACTGGGACGAGGTCCTCGACGACCCGCAGGGGTGGGAGCTGAACAACCGGCACGCCTACGTCACCAGGCACCGGGATTGGGTCGAGTTCTTCTTTGCGGAGCAACTGGTCGAGGCCCACTCCACCAAGCAGTTCGATGACGCGGTGACCTGGGCCCTCGAGTCGAACGGCGAGGTGCTCGCCGCAGGGGAGGAAGGATTCGAGATCGGCTTCCCCGATCGGGAGACCGTCGAGGCCATGTGCCGGTCGCTCGACCTGCCCACCCTCACCATCCACGGCGAGCTCGACGTCTGCCAGCACGTGGAACGGGGGCGGGAGTTCGCCCGGATCACCGGCGGCGACCTTCTCGTCCTCGAGGGGGCGGGTCATCTCACCCCCGCCCGGGAGCCGGTAGAGGTCAACCGGGCCATCCGTCATTTCGTCGACGAGATCAAGGGAGCGTCTATGCCGGTTCAGTCGTGGGCCCGGGGGATGAGCCGCCGCAAGAAGGCCCTGTTCCTGTCATCGCCGATCGGTCTCGGCCACGCCCGGCGCGACCTGTCCGTCGCCCAGGAGTTGCGCAAGATCGAGCCCGACCTCGAGATCGAGTGGCTGGCCCAACACCCGGTCACGACCGTTCTCGCCGACGCCGGGGAGACGATCCACCCGGCCAGCGAGTGGCTCGCCTCCGAGTCGGGCCACATCGCCTCGGAGGCGGCCGGGCACGAGCTGCACTGCTTCCAGGCGCTGCGTCGCATGGACGAGATCCTGGTCGCCAACTTCATGGTGTTCCAGGAGGTGGTCGAGGAGGGGCGCTACGACCTGGTGATCGGCGACGAGGCCTGGGACGTCGACTACTACTGGCACGAGAACCCCGAGCTGAAGCGGGGAGCCAACGTGTGGCTGACCGATTTCGTCGGATACCTTCCCATGCCCGACGGGGGCGACCACGAGGCGTTCCTCACCGCCGACTACAACGCCGAGATGATCGAGCACATCGCCCGATTCCCCCGGATCCGGGACCGGGCCATCTTCGTCGGCAACCCCGACGACATCTACCCGGCGGTGTTCGGCCCCGACCTGCCCAAGATCCGCGATTGGACCGAGGATCACTTCTCCTTCTCCGGGTACATCACCGGGTTCGACCCACCCGCCCCCGGTCAGGTCGAGGAGTGGCGACACGACCTGGGCTATGACCCCGAGGAGAAGGTGTGCATCGTCACCGTCGGCGGCTCCGGGGTGGGCAGCGCCCTGTTGGAGAAGGTGATCGCCGCCTATCCCCTGGCCAAGGAGCTGGTCCCCGAGTTGAGGATGGTGGCGGTGACCGGCCCCCGCATCGAGCCGGAGAGCCTGCCCGCCCATCCCGGGCTCGAGGTGCACGGGTACGTCGCCGACCTCTACCGGCACCTCGCCGTCTCCGACCTGGCCGTGGTCCAGGGAGGTCTGACCACCACCATGGAACTGACCGCGGCGCAGCGACCCTTCCTCTACTTCCCCCTGATCAACCACTTCGAGCAGAACTTCCATGTCCGGCACCGACTCGACCAGTACGGGGCGGGCCGGGCCATGGACTACCGCAGCACCGATCCCGACCAGCTCGCCGAGGCGATCGCCTCCGAGGTGGGCCGTGAGGTGCGCTACCGCCATGTGGAGACCGACGGCGCCGAACGGGCCGCCCGGATGATCTCCGAGCTCATCTAGACCAGGCGGAGAAAGGAGCAGCAAGACCAGACAGACACCGCACACAATCAGGATCGGTCGGACGACCGACCTAGCTCACGAATGCGCCACGAGAAATAGGTAAGGCGGGTCGAGATCTAGGCAGCCTCACCCGATTCGGCACCTCGAGCCGTGACATACCTTCGACCCGTTCGCGAACTCGAGACAGCAACCAGTCAAAGGAGAAAAGACACATGACCATGACAACACCAACAAGCCGCAACGGCGTGAACGTCGCAGGCCTGTTCGGCGCCCTCGACGCGGTGAAGGCCCAGCCCGAAGCGGCCAAGTTCCAGTTCCGCGCCAGCAACGAGTGGGTGAGCGGCACCCACAGCCGGAGCCGGATCCA
>DASUSU010000208.1:0-2540 GCA_036374915.1 Acidimicrobiia bacterium
GCCGACCCGGTACGCGACGTGCCCGACCCGAGACCGGCCCCCCTGGCACTGGAGGGGGCGGAGTACGTGGTCTCGATCGACATGTTCCTCAACGACTCCAACCGGGACGCCGACGTCATCTTCCCCGCATCCGGGTTCACCGAGAAAGAGGGGACCGTGACCAATCTCGAGGGGCGGGTGCAGAAGGTCAACCTGCTCGCCCCCGGCCCAGGGCAGGCGCGACCTGACTGGGCGATCCTGGCCGATCTCGCCGACAGGGCCGGGCGCCCGATCGGCCTCTCTGCAGCGGACACGATCGCCAAAGAGATCTCCGACACGGCTCCCGCCTACGCCGGAGTCACGTGGGACCACCTGGAGTGGGATTCCCGCGACGGCGCGGTCGTTCCTCTCGCCGGCTCCCCACCGCTAAGGCACATCCCGGTCGCCCTGAAGGGGGACATAGCGCCATCGGCGCAGTTGACCCTGCATGTGGGGCGGACCCTGTACGACGATGGGGTCATGATGAGGCACAGCCCCGACCTCCATCGGCTCGCCCCTGGCCCTCTGGCCCATCTCAACCCGGAAGACGCGAAAAGGGCAGGTGCCCTGCATGGTCACAAGGTCAGGGTGGTGACCAAGCACGGTGAAGGGGAGTTCTCGGCAGTGCTCGACGAGGGAACCCCTCCCGGCGTCGTTTACGTCCCCTTCAACCAGCCGGGTGCCGCCTCACTGGGCACCGATGCCGTTGTACGAGTGACGGCGGTGGGCAAGTGACCTGGCCCGAGTTCTGGATCGTGGTGCTCCGGGTGGTGCTCACCTTTGGCCTCCTGCTCCTGGTCACGCTGCTCAACGTCTGGGCCGAGCGGAAGATCCTCGCCGACATGCAGAGCCGGATCGGCCCCAAGCGGGCCGGGCCCTTCGGGATCCTGCAGACCGTGGCCGACGGGCTCAAGCTCTTCTTCAAGGAGGCGGTCACCCCGCGCAAGGTCGAGTTGGGGATGTACCTTCTCGCCCCGTTCCTGGCGGTGGTCCCCGCCTTCCTCATCTTCATGATGGTGCCCTGGGGCAAGCCGGTGACGATCGGGGGGCACGAAGTCGCGCTCCAGGGCGCCGATCTCAACATCGGACTGCTCTTCATACTCGCCATGTCCTCGCTGGCGGTGTACTCCGTCGTCCTGGCCGGATGGTCCTCGGGGTCCAAGTACCCCCTCCTCGGCGGAGTGAGAGCCACTGCCCAAGCCATCTCCTACGAGGCTGCGATGGGGTTGGCCATGGTGGCCGTGGTCATGTTCACCGCCACACAGGGCGAGGGGGGCACGCTCTCGCTGGCCGAGATCGTCAACCGTCAGGCGGGCACCTGGGGCGACGTGATCCCGGCGCTGCAACCCGTGCTTCGCTTCGTGCCCCGCTGGAACGTGTTCCCCCAGATCGTGGCCTTCATCATCTTCTTCGTCGCCATCGTCGCCGAGACCAACCGCGCTCCGTTCGACCTCGTCGAGGCCGAGCAGGAGATCGTCGGCTTCCACACCGAGTATTCGGGGATGAGGTTCGCCATGTTCTTTCTCGCCGAGTACGTCAACATCTTCTCGATGTGCGCCATCGCCGCCACCCTGTTCCTCGGCGGCTGGAACGGGCCCACCTTCGATGGATCGGTCCCCGGGTTCGTCTCCGCACTCCTTCCGACGGTCTGGTTCCTGGCCAAGACCTACTTCCTCGTCTTCGTCTTCTTCTGGATCAGAGCCACGCTTCCCCGGCTTCGTTACGACCAGTTGATGCAGGTGGGCTGGAAGCGACTCATCCCCGCCGCCCTCGGCTGGCTCGTGCTTTCGGCGGTCGTCATATCGTTCCGTCAATTCGGTCCACCCTGGAGCTAAAGATGGGTCTCATCACAGAGCTGATCAAAGGTCTCCGGGTGACCGGTGGCACCATGATCCGCACCATCTTCGGCGGTGGCCTGGTCACCACCGAGTACCCCAAGGAGATGCGGGTCAAGCCGCAGCGCTTCCACGGGCGTCACGTGCTCAACCGCTACCCCGACGGCATGGAGAAGTGCATCGGCTGCGAGCTGTGCGCCGGGGCCTGCCCGGCCCAGTGCATCTACGTGCGGGGAATGGACAACGACCCGGAGCACCCGACCTCGCCCGGTGAGAGATACGGCTACGTCTACGAGATCAACATGCTGCGCTGCATCTTCTGTGGTCTCTGTGTCGAGGCCTGCCCCACCGAGGCGATCACCATGACCCACCTCTTCGAGTTCTCCACCACCAACCGCGAGGACGCGGTGTACACCAAGGAGACCCTCCTCATGGAGCGGGACGGGACCGTGCCGCACATGTTCCCCGACGACGAGTTGGCCGACCTCGGCGAGCTCGACGCCGCCGACGGGTGGATGCGGGCCACCGCATCGTCGGGGGTCGCCGCCTACGAAGGGGTGAAGATGTGGCAGGGCACCCCGGGGCCGGCGTCATGGGACCCCGAGCCCACCCAGGACGAGATCGACGCCCGCTCGGAGAGCGAAGATGGTTGAGGCTCTGCTCTTCGTCGTGGTCGGGCTCGCCGCC
>DASUSU010000209.1:0-2521 GCA_036374915.1 Acidimicrobiia bacterium
CGATGTGGAAGTCGTCGGGATCGAGCTTGGACCAGAGGCCGCCGGGGCCGCGGAAGTCCGGGATCCCCGACTCGGTGGATATCCCGGCGCCGGTGAAGACGAGGATCCTGGATGCCGGTCTCAGGACCTCGATCGCCGATCCGATGTCGTCGTGGGTGCTCACTTCTCGATTATCCGGTGTCGAAGCGGCTATCACAATGAGCCACGGCGTCCGGGGCGGGCCAGGGTGCGGCGTACCATGCGCCGATGAACCGAGCGGACGTCCAGTCGTGGCTCGATGCCTATGTCGAGGCGTGGCGTCAGAACCGGCCCGAGCCGGTCGAGGCCTTGTTCACCGAGGATGCGGTCTATCGCTTCAGACCGTATCCCGGTGACGGGAGGGCCGTCGAAGGAATCGCCGACATCGTCAGCAGCTGGATCGAGGAGTCGGAGGGCTCGGGCCGATGGGCTGCTTCATATCAGCCCTACGCAGTCGACGGGGATCGGGCGGTGGCCATCGGCACCAGCCGTTACTACGACTCCGACGGGGAGCCTCACGAGGTCTATCACAATTGCTTCCTGCTCCGGTTCGACGACGACGGGCGCTGCGCCGAGTTCACCGAGTTCTGGATGCTCGAGCCCAAGGACGGGTGAGGAGGGATGACCGACCCCGAGTCGGAGATGATGCATCTGGGCTGGGACCCCAAGGACGGCCTCGCCTCGCTCAAGCCCCCGCTGTTCCACACCTCGACCTTCGTCTTCGAGTCCTCGGCCGCGGCGGAGCGGCTCTTCGCCATCGTCTACGGCGGAGAGGCGGCGGAAGAGGGGGAGGATGTCGGGTTCATCTACACCAGGATGGATCATCCCAACCTGGTCATCGTCGAAGACCGCCTGGCGGTGTGGGATGGAGCCGAAGCCGCCCTCCTCTTCTCCAGCGGGGTCTCCGCCATCTTCACCACTTTCCTCACCCACGTCCGGCCCGGAACCCTGATCCTCCACAGCACCCCCTTGTACGGGGGCACTAACACGATGCTGTACAAGGTGCTGGCCCCGCTCGGCTACGAAATGGCAGCGTTCGGTCCCGAGGCGACCCGTGCCGAGATCGAGTCCCTGATCGGGGAGCGCACACTCGGCGCGGTGTACGTGGAGACTCCGGCCAACCCGAGCAACGCCGTGTTCGACATCGAGCTCGCCTCCGGCGTCGCCGCCGGCGCCTCCACCCCCGAGCACCCGATTCCCACCATCGTCGACAACACCTTTCTGGGTCCCTACGCCCAACGCCCGCTGGAGCACGGCGCCGACCTGGTGGTGTACTCGGCGACCAAGTACTTCGGCGGCCACAGCGATCTGGTGGCCGGCGCGGTCACCGGTTCGAGCCGGTTGATCGGTCCGATGAAGACGATGCGCTACCGGATCGGGACCACCGCCGACCCGCACACGGCCTGGCTCCTCGGTCGAAGCCTGGAGACCTACTCGATCAGGGTCGAGCGTCAGACGGCCAACGCCCACCGGGTGGCCGAGTTCCTGACCGGGCATCCAGCAGTGGCGGTGGTTCGCTACCTGGGCGGGATCGGGGATGACGATCCTCGGGCCGATCTGGCCAAACGGCAATGGACGTCGGGAGGGGCGATGATCTCGTTCGACGTGGTCGGAGGGCGGGAGGAGGCATTCCGCTTCCTGGACTCGATGCAGCTGATCGCCAACACCACCTCGCTGGGCGGAACCGAGTCGATCGCCTGTCACCCCTGGACCACCACCCACTCCAATGTCGACCCCGAGGTCAAGCGGCAGATCGGCGTCACCGAGTCGATGATCCGGCTCTCCATCGGGATCGAGGCCGCCGAGGACATCATCGCCGATCTCGACCAGGCACTGGCGCGAGTCTGACCACACATAGGTCGGACAGCCCATTCAACTCCGGTCGGACCCTGGCGATAATCACCATCGGACGCGCTTGGGAGGCGTGAGTGAGGGAGAGGGCATGAGTAGAGGGCCGCTTGTTCTCCGGGGGCTCGCAGAGACCGTCTCCCAACCGCGCCACCCCCACCGCGCGAACCCGCATTCTTCTTCTGCCGCGAGCTGCGGTCAGAAGTAGCAGGTGCTCCTACCCAAACGGAGCCAGCGGTGGGCGGCCCCTCGGGGCCGCCCCCGCCAAACCCCTTCCTAATGCAGGGCGTCACGCATATGTGACGCGCTGCATCGAGAATGGACGTCAGTCCTCGGCGACGTGACGTGGGGGGAGGCCGACCCGCTCGTTCAAGGCCTCCGCCCGGTCGTTGATGATGCGCCGGGCGATCTGATGGGCGGCATGGGTGAGCCACATGGCGGTGTGCGACGACTCCGAGTAGTCCGCCTCCCCGAATGCGTCCACCCGGTCCTGCTCGAGGAGTCGGGCCGCCTGCTCGAACTCGCCCTGCGACCCGGGGCGGTACACGGCGTAGGTGCGGCCGCCGTTGGCCTCGACCACCGAGAACACCGGCACGTCCGACGGTCCGTCGGCGATGTAGATCATGTTCTGGAACGGGACCCTGCGGTCCTCGTG
>DASUSU010000210.1:0-10509 GCA_036374915.1 Acidimicrobiia bacterium
CTTGAACCCGGCGTCCCCGAACCTCTCGACCCGGATCCCTTCGGGGAACATGCCGATCACGCCTCCCTCGGAGAGGTGGGAGAGACATTCGCGCATCGCCCCGAGCGGGATGCCGCCTCGTCGGACGGTGATGACCTCGAAACCGTCGAGCGCCCAGTCCAACCACCGGTGATTCCCGTACAGGTCGACCAGGGCGACGAACCGGGCTCGCTCTCCGTAGACCGCACCGACCAGGGGCGGGTCGAGGAACGAGTGGTGGTTCGCCGCGATCACGAAGGGTGGGGGCGGGAATCCCGAGCCGCGGTCGACCCGCAGACGCCAGGCGATCCCGGCGCCGGCCCGGATCACGGGCAGGGCCATCGGCCATATGACCCGGCTCCGTAGGAGGCGGGACGAGGTCAAGGCAGGATCAGGACCTTGCCCGTGGTCTGTCTCGCCTCCAGGGCCCGATGCGCCTCCGCCGCCTCGGCGAGCGGGAACTCGCGGTCGACCCGCACCTCCAGCTTCCCCGCCTCGATCCAACCGAACAGGTCGGCGCAACGAGAGAGAAGCTCGTCCCGGCTCCGGAGATAGTGAGCCATGGTCGGCCTGGTCAGATACAGCGAGCCCTTCTGCATCAGGACCAGCGGCGACACCTCCGGCGCCGGGCCGGAGGCATTGCCGAAGGTCACCATCATGCCCCGAGGCCTGAGCAGGTCCAGGCCTTTCATGAAGGTGGCCGCCCCGACCCCGTCGTAGACCACGTCGAGGGCATTGGGGCCGGCCAGCTCCACCACCGCAGCGGCGAAGTCGGTGTCGGTGTAGACGATGACGTGGTCGGCTCCCGCCTTCCGGCTCAGCTCCACCTTGTCCGCGCTGCCCACCGTGGTCAACACCTCGGCGCCTCGCATCTTGGCGATCTGGGTGAGGAGGAGGCCGACCCCGCCGGCGCCGGCGTGGATCAGACATCTCTCCCCCGGGGCGATGGGGTAGGTGTCCATGGCGAGATAGTGCGCCGTTATCCCCTGGAGCATCACCGCGGCGACCAGGTCGGACTCGATCCCCTCGGGAATCGGGACCGCCGCCTCGGCGGGGATCAGATGGCGCTGGGCGTAGGAGCCGAGCACATTGGCCCATCCCACCCTGGTGCCTGCCTCGAACCCGCTCACATCGGAACCGGCGGCCAGCACCGTGCCCGCTCCCTCCATCCCCGGGGTGAAGGGAGGGGCAAGTCCGTAGAGACCGCTGCGGTGGTAGACGTCGATGAAGTTCAAGCCCGCCGCGGCCACTTCGACCAGTAGGTCGCCCGGCCCGGGCTCCGGCTCGGCGAGGTCGGTCAGTACGAGCTTCTCGGGGCCTCCGAGCTCTGTCACCACGATTGCCTTCATGCCGGCTCCACCTTCCATCCTCTGGCTCGCAACTCGTCGACGAGAAGCTGGTCGGTCAGGTAGGAGAGGTCGGGGACCTCCGGGTCCCGCCCCAGGCATCTCTCCACCGGATCGCGCAACGTCCGGGCCCATGCCTTGCCCCTGGCCTCGGCCTCCAGGCTCAACGTCGAGTCCGGGTTGACGGTGTACACCCGTGCCGTGATCTGCGGGTTGACCCGGGACCCCCGCTCGCCGTAGACGAGCAGGGTGGAGCCCATCGGGACGTCCTGGATCCCCCCAGCGGCGAGGAATGGGCCCTCGAATGCCCAACCCGAGGCCTTGGTGTTGTCCACCGACTCGACGATCCGCGCCCAGTTCTTGTGACGTTCGTCCCCGACGAGTGGGACGTCGACCGGCACCAGCACCTTGTCGTCCATGGTCCGAGCGTAGGCGAAGTGACCCCGGAATCGCGAGGTGATCTCGGTACGCTTTAACGTCAGCACATGGCCAAGCTCCGCCTCTTCGCAAACCTCCGTGAGATAGCCGGCACCTCGAGGCTCGATGTGCCGTCGGAGACCGTGGGAGGTGTCATCGAGGCCGCGTCGGAGAAGTTCGGCCCCGACTTCCGGCGGGGAGTGGAGACGTCACGGGTCTGGGTCAACGGGGAGACCGCGGCGATGGGCGATCCGGTGGCCGACGACGACGAAGTCGTCCTGATACCCCCGGTGTCGGGAGGCGCCCAGCCGGCCACGACATTCTCCGCGGTCGACCTGATCTGGTTCCTGCCCTTCGCTGTGGCGGTGGTGGCCATCCTGGCCAACACCCAGGGCCAGGAGACATGGGCCGCGGCACTCGTCCTCATCGTGGCGGTGTGGGCGGTGGATCTCGGCTCGGCATTCAATGCCCGCGGGCGGGAGTTCCCCACTTTGGCGGTGGTGGTCACCGCGGCGGGCTCGGCCATGGCAGCCCATGTTGCCGGCGGGGCGGGATATGCCCTGTCACTGGTCCTGGCCGTGGTGGTGGGACTGGGCTGGGCGGTGGCCTTCCCCCAATATCGTCATGTCGAGGTGTTCACCCCCCCGGTCATGGTGTCGCTCTTTGCCGGCATGGGCACTGCATCCCTGGTCCTGGCCCGCTCCGCCCACACCCCGGAGCCGAATGCAGCGAATGTGTTCCTGGTCTCGGTGGTCGCGGCGATGGTTCTCGGCGCGATGGTGGAGCGGATGCCGCCGCTACCCCTGCTCGACGCCTTCTCGGTGACCGCTCTGGGAGCGGTCCTGTCCGCAGTCGCAGCAGCCCTCATCTGGGATCTGGACGTGGTTGCCTATCTTCTCGTCGGCCTCGGCATCGCTGTCTCGCTGCTCGCCGGCCGTGGTCTCGCTTCGATGCTTCGCACCGGTCGCGCCGTGCTCACCGAGCGGCCACCCGGCGCCCTGGTGTCCCTCGACGGCGTGGCTTTGGCCGCCGCCATCTACTACCCCTTGCTCCTTCTGGTCCTGTGAGATCGGGGCCCGGGTCGCCCCCGGATGCGGGGACCTCGGCCCTGGCCGTCTAGAGAAAGACACCCGCAGGGGTTAACCTCTCCGCTGATGCGTGCAACCAGGACGTCGCTTCGCGTCGTCAGCCTCTTCACTCTGGTCGGGCTGAGCGCCGTGCTCTTTCCCGTCGTCGTCCAGGCGGTCACCAAGTCCCAGGTCGATTCGGCGTGCGCCGACTCCCGGGCCCAACTCGAGGAGTACCGGGCGGCCCAAGCAGCCTTCCAAGAGGCTGCCACCCAGTACGAGGCGGCCGTGATCGAGGTCGATCGGGTGGTGCGGAAACAGGACGCCGTCTCCGGCTCGGTGACCAGCCACAGCGAGGAGCTGGAGCAGATCCAGGCCGAGATCGAAGAGCAGGCCGTCGAGCTCTACATGCGGGGAGGGCTGGCCAGCCCCGGGATAATCTTCTCCGCCTCGTCCGTGGACGAGTACATGACCACCTCGGAGTTCCTCACCGCCGCCGCCACCGGCGGCCAGCAGACCCTCGACGAGCTGGTTGCGGCGCGCGGCGAGCTCACCCGGTTCAACGCACAACTCGACGACACCCGGGTCGAGCTGGAGGTGGTCGAGGCGCAGAAGCTCGACGCCAGGAACACCCAGGAGTCGGCCATGGAGGCGGAGCAGGCCGCCTACGCCAAGCTCTCCGGGCGCTGCAAGGAGTTGGCCACTCAATACGACAAGGAGCAGGCCGAGATCCAGGCGCGCGCCAGGCAACGCGCCTCCGGCTCGGTCCAGGTGGGCTCGTTCATCTGCCCGTTCACACCGGGAAGGACCTCGTTCATCGACTCTTGGGGTGCGCCGAGGTCCGGGGGCCGCGCCCACAAGGGGACCGACCTGTTCGCCGCTTGGAACGAGCCGATGTACGCGGTCACCTCGGGGCGTGTCGTGTTGGGCAACAGCGGCCTCGGCGGCAAGACGATCTGGCTGCTCGGCGACAACGGGGTCGGCTTCTACTACGCCCATCTGTCCGACTTCAACGTGGCCTCGGGGGCATCGGTGAGTCAGGGTGCGACCATCGGCTTCAACGGTGACTCGGGCAATGCCAGGGGCGGCTCCCCACATCTCCACTTCGAGATCCACCCCGGGGGACGGGGCTCGTCGGCGGTCAACCCCTATCCGACCCTGGCCGGGGCATGCAGGTAGCCTTGTCATCGTGAGCGAGCACCGACGCAGGATCGACGCAGTCCTCGAGCCCGAGTACCTCTCCGACATCGCCGAGGTCGGTCTCGACGAGTTGCGGGAGCGTCGCGAGTCCGCCGAGGACGTCGAGACCCAGATCTCGTACTACCGCCGTCTCCTCCACGGCAGGGTGGACCTGATCAACTTCGAGATGCGCCGTCGCAGCGGGCACGAGACGCGCACGCTGATCGAGGCGCTGCCCGAGATCCTGGCCCAGGGGATGATCCTCGGCGCCGAGCCCAATCTGCGTCATCTCGAGACCATGCCCCCCCTCCCCACCACCACGGGCCGCCGGCTCATCGACAAGATCATGGACGACGACATCCTCACCCAGCTGCCCGATCTGAGTCAGGACGAGCTGAACGAAGCCGTGGATCGTCTCCAGGAGGTGGAGGCGCAGCTCTCGGTGCAGCGTCGTCAGCTGCACACGGTGATCGACGCCTTGCAGGAAGAGATCATCTCCCGCTATCGGAGCCAGCAGGACGAAGCACAACCTGCGGGTTGACTTTGCTCGCAGCCAGAACCCGCTCGGGCCTGGTCGAGACCATCCACGACGGCGCGGTGGCCGTGGTGTCGCCGGACGGGGCCCTGCTCGCCTCGGCCGGTGATATCGACCATCCCTTCTTCCTCAGGTCGGCGGCCAAGCCGTTCCAGGCATTCGTCGCCCAGGAAGAGGGCGCCGCGCTGAAGCCGGAGGAGCTGGCGGTGGCCGCCGCCTCCCACGACGGGGAGCCGGTTCACGTCGCCCTGGTGGAATCGATGCTCGCCGGCGTCGGCCTCGACTCGTCCGCCCTCGGCTGCCCGCCGGGATGGCCCCTCTCCGAGAACGCGACGATCCGGCTCCGGGGCGAAGGATGGAACCGGGGGAGACGGGTATGGCACAACTGCTCGGGGAAGCACGCCGGCTGGCTCCGGGCGTGTCAGGCCCAGGGTTGGGCCCTCGACGGCTATCTCTCTCCCGACCACCCCATTCAGCGGCGAATCGTCGACGAGGTGTCCGAGCTCGGGGAGTTCGACGTGTCGCCGGTCGGAGTCGACGGCTGCGGGGCACCCGTTCTCCGGACCACGACCCGGGTGATGGCCCTGCTCTACGCCCGGCTCGCCACCCGGCCCGGGCTCGACGAGGTGTTCACCGCGATGCATCGCTACCCGGCCTTGGTCTCCGGCGCGGGCAACGGCGACGCCTCGCTGGCCGTCGCATTGCACGCCGTGGCCAAACGGGGTGCCGCCGGTTCGCTCGGGGTCGGCATCGCCGGTCGGGTCGGGATCGCGGTCAAATCGTGGGACGGGGCCCAGGAGGTCGCCACCTGCGCCATGATCGCCACCCTCGCCGCCACGGGGGAGCTGCCGGCCCACGCCGAGGGGCTGCTTGCTGCCCTGGCCCGGCCACCGGTCCTCGGCGGGGGTCGGCGGGTCGGGGAGTTGGAGCCGAGAGTCGAGCTGAGATGGGAATGAGGGAGGTGCTCGAGCGGCGCATCGCCGGCTGGCTCGAGGACGAGGGCTCGAGTGTCGTCTATGCCGAGGAGGTCGAGGGCCGCTGGGCGGTCAGGATGGGCCAGGTGACCCGGGAAGCCACCACGGTGTGGTTCAGGGTCGGGGAGAGAAGTCTCGAGTACGAGGCCTACGTGCTCCCCGCAGGCGAGGGCAGCGCCGACCTTTTCCGACAAGCATTGCACCGGAACATGCGCGGCTGGCGTTGCTTCTTCGCCCTGGACGGGGAGGGCGCCCTGCTCCTCCGGGGCCGTCTCCCCGAGGCACAGGTGACCGACCAGGAGCTCGACCTCGCTCTCGGCGAGATCTACGAGGCGATCGAGGTCGGGTTCCGCCCGCTGCTCCGCTCACTCCGGGCGGATCGCGAAAATTAGGGTTAGAAACTTGTGAACACACCCTTGTGCACAAACCCTGTGCATAACCCCTTTTCCTGTTGGTAACCCCGGCCCGGCCCCACCTCGGTCCCCCCTTGACGATGCTTTGGGTTGCTCGACGATGGAGGAGGACCAGGTCGAGGTCGTTGAATCACGACCGGCAAGCTCGTAGATTCGCCGCTGCGAACGCCCGAGAGGCCGAGCAGAGAACCGTCCGTTCGGGGAAGTGCGGAGGAGGCTCTGTCAGGTCACTCGGGCGTTTTGCCGGGAGTCCGAGTGTTGACTCCCCGGTCGCGACCGCTCAGTCGTGACAGAGCTGAGACCAGCGGTCGGCAGCGATACACGACTGGCCCGGCGTCACCGCCTTGTCCGGAGGCACGATCAGAGTCGTCGTGGTGGTCGTGGGGACGGTTGTGGTGGTGGTGCTCGACACCGGGCTCGGATTCGCCGCGCCGGCGCCGGAAGCGACGGTGGTCGAAGGAGCGTCCGATTGGGGCGGGGGTGCCGGAGCATCTGTTGCCGGCGGCGCCTCGGTGGTGGGCGGGGCGGTCTCGCCCTTCTTCATGAACACCACGGTGACGTAGAGGTAGCCGTCGGCACTGTCGGTGCCGATCCCGACATAGTTGTAGTCGCCCAGGATGTTGGCCTTGTGCCCGGGCGAATCCATGAACGCGCTGTGCAGCGATGACGGGCTCTGGCCCCGGCCCACGTTCTCGCCGACCCTGGTCCAGCCGCTGCCCCCTGCCGCGGAGAGCTCGCCGTTGCTGGAGTGGAAGATCTCGCCGGCGGCGATCATGTCCTGGGTGTGGTTCCGGGCGTGCGACTCGAGCCCACCGTTCACCTGGAGCGGTCCGAGACCGTTGTTGGCCCGGGTCGAGTTGATCAGTGAGAGAAACTCGCTCTCGGTGCCCGAGTCGGCGGCTGCGGCCAGACCGACCCCGACGGACACGAAGACAACGAGCAGCAACGAGATCCAGCGTTTCTTTCCCGGCATCGACCTAGTTATCGACGCAGGGGCAAGATCCCTTTAATCAGCAGGCAAAACGGTTGGGTGTGAGCCTTGCCGGGTCAGACCCCGAACATCACCTCGCGCAGGCTGATCACGCTCGACTCGAGGGTCACCGGGTCGAGGCGCATCGAGCCCAGTCGCAGCCCTTTCATCCCCTCCCCGGTGTTGGTCATCACCCGGAGGCCGTCTTCCTCGTTGCTGAGGATGCCCAGACCGAGACAGCCGCCCCCTTCGTCCTGAACCCCCACCAGCACCTCGTCGAGCCGACCGAGGTTGAGACCCATGGGGAGGGTCGGGGCGAACACGGTGGGCCGCACCTTCCATCGCTCCAAGGGGGGCGCCAGAGCGCGGGCGAAGGCATCGGTTCGTCGTTGCGCCCTCTCATCGGGGGAGAGGGGGATCAGGTTCGGGTCGGTGGGGGCGACGGTCACCTCGAGACCGAGAAAGCGGCGCAGCATCCCGACCACCGGCTCCATCTCCCCGCCCCGCTGCAGGGCGACCACCTTGTCGGGCCGGCACAACTCGGCCTTGTGGTACTTCAGTGTCTCCCCGGCCACCCCCGACACCACGGCGGTCGTGTCCAGGATCACCAGGTCGGCCAGGGCGCGGGCCTTGTCGACCATGGCGACCGTGGCGACCACCTGCTGCAGGACGAGGCGGGCGGGTGTGATCGTCCCCACGAAGTGAAGCCGGTCCGGGGTGTGCACGTCCTCGATGTCTTCCAGGGTGCGCAGCACCTTGAGACCGACACACGCCGGGGGGCCGACCGTCGAGTTCCCCACGTCGGCGTCGACCAGGGCCACGGTGCGTCCCGCGCCGATGGCGAGACGAGCCGACTGGAGGGCGAGAGTGGTCTTCCCGGTGTCGACGCTGCCCATCAGCATCGCCAGCCCGGACCGCGACACCTCCCGGGCGATTGCGTCGTGGGTGGTGTCGGTCATTTCGGCAATATAGGTGGCGGGCGGACCACGGCTACCGTCGGCGCCACGCATCACGCATGAGCCAGCAGGCACTCCCGATCAGTTTCCTCTCCGACTTCGGCCTCGCCGACGAGTTCGTAGGTGTGGTCCACGGCGTGCTGGCCAAGCTGGCCCCCGACTCACGGGTCATCGATGTCGGGCACGGGCTGGCGCGGGGCGACGTCCGAGCCGCCGCACTCGCCCTCACCCGGGCCATCCAGTATCTGCCGGAGGGGGTGGCCCTGGTGGTGGTCGACCCGGGGGTCGGCTCCGGGCGCAAGGCTCTCGCCGTGGAGACGGGCTGGGGTTACTTCGTGGGACCGGACAACGGCGTGCTCTCCCCCGCGGTGGCGATGATGGGCGGGGCCACGGTGATGGTTTCGATCGACAACCCCGAGGCGAGGATTCCGTCGCCGGGAGAGACCTTTCACGGTCGCGACGTCTTCGCCCCCGCCGCCGCCCTTCTCGCATCGGGAGAGGCGGCGATCCGGGAGTTGGGCCCGGAGTTGGGCCCGGGAGAGGTCCAGCCCCTGCTGCTGCCCCTTCCCGAGACCGAGGGCGACATGGTGGTGGGAGAGGCGTGGTGGGTGGACCGATTCGGGAATGTTCAGACCAACATCGGCCCCGACGATCTCGGGGCCATCGGTCTGTCTCCGGGCTCGGTGCTGACCGTCCGGCTCGGGGCGTCCCTGCACTCGATCCCATGGGTGGGCGCTTACGCCGATGTCGAGTCGGGGCAGCCGCTGATCCATGTCGATTCCGCCGGGCTGATCGCCCTGGCGGTGCGGGACGGCTCGGCCGCCGACAGGCTGAACCTGGCCGGTGGGGTCTCGGTCACCCTGACGGGGACGGCATCGAGAGGAGCTGGATGATCCCGGCAATGGCGATGATGACCAGGAGGATCACCAGGACGATGGCGGTGGCGGGTCGCACCTTCTCCACGATGGCAGACCGCGGGGTCGAATCGGAAAAGCCCGGGACGAAAGTGATGGGGCCCCCGCCTGAGCGGGGGCCCCATCTACACGAAGGAGAGCTCCGTACCGTGGGGCGGGCTGGGAGGCTATCCGTTCACACCTTGGACGAACGTGCCCTAGGTATGAGGGGAACGGTTGACCCTCCTTCATGCATGCGACTCCATTATCGGTCACTCTGAGTGGTTAGTTGAGAGTTTTTGTTCAGATTTCTCACCCGGCCCGGATGTCACCTCTGTGACCAGGCGCGCCCTTTGGTGACAGGGGAGGTCGAACGCCGCGATCTCACCCTGGTCGAGGTCGATATCGGCACCGATCCCGACCTGCTCGAGGACTATGGAGATCGGGTCCCGGTCCTCCTCGCTCCCGACGGGGCGGTGATCGCCGAAGGCCGGATCGAACGGCGCTCGCTTCGACGGTCGATGCGAAAGTGGAGAGCCTGACCGGATGCCCTAGGGAGTGCGGCCCACCGCCGCCTCGGCGGGTGCCAGCGTGGTGGAGGTCGCCCCGTCGGCCGGAGCCTCCTCACCCGGGACAGGGCCCTCCCCGCCCTCGCCCTCTTCGCCCTCGCCTTCGGCCAGACCGCAGTCGACCAGAGTCTCCGCCGGGTCGGCTCCCCCGAATCGAACCCGTTCGAAAGAGGCCACCGCGGCCAGCTGTTCGGCGCTGAGACTGGTGCCGAAAGCGGGCATGCCGCCATTGATCGGCTTGTTGGTGTCGCCGTAGGTGCTCTCCCCGGCGGCCTGGAACCCGGACGACCCGAGTTCGACCCACCGAACATGTTCGTCGCATGCGCCGAAGGTGGTCAGCACCCCGGTGAGGGCCGGGATGGCACCGGCGCCTCCGCCATTGGCCCCGTGGCAGCTCTGGCAGTTGCCGGGGGCGGCGTTGTAGATGGCCTCTCCCATGGCGATGAAGTCGGCGCCGCCCCCGCCGGCACCGGATCCGGTGAATTCGGTCCCGTCGCAATTGACGATGTCCCCGGTGATGACGTCGGTAGTCAACTCGGTGGCCTCACCGCACTCGCCTGTGGCCGAGCTTCCCAGGGCGAAGAGGGCGAAGGCGGGGATGATCAGCATCACCGCGGCAAGCCAACGGGGGATGGTGAAGTTGGTTCGCTCCCTGATCCCGGCGGTGGGGACCGTGATCACCTCGGGAAGGGTCGCCGCCTCCGCTGCGGTGACCTCGGCCGGCACCGGGGCCCGGGTCACTGCGGCAGGCTGTGGCGCGGCGGCGGGCTGGGCCGGCGTCTCGGCGGGGCCGCCCTCGGTCGGAGCGGGAGTAGACGTCGCCTCCTCCTGCTCCCCGGCTGGAGCCGCCGGCGCATCGGTGACGTCGGCCGGGGCCTCGGCGGCGGCGACCGGCAGCTCACCGCCCCCGGCCCAGACGGAGAGGACCTCGTCGACGCTCATCCCGGTCTCGGCGGCCCGTGCCGCCGCCGATCGCTCCACGATCGGCTCGGGCACCCCAAGGGCGGCGGCGGCTGCAGCGCTCAGCTCGCTCATGGCTGGGCCGGCTCCTCTCCGGCGGGCGTGTCCCCGGCCCCATCGGTCCCGGCGACGTCGTCCTCGGCGGCGGTGCCCAGTGTCCTCGACTCGAGCAGATATGCCACCAGGTCCTCAAGGTCCTCGGCGGCGAGGGC